>NZ_JBSFLV010000149.1:0-21988 GCF_053599215.1 Streptomyces sp. NPDC001002
GTGCGCGGCGCGGGGCGGCTCGGCCCCCCCGCCCCTCCCCCCTCCCCCCCCGCCCCGCTCCCCCCCGGCCCCCCCCCCCCGCCCCCCCCATGTCCTCGGGTGCACGTCCGGCCGTACGCAGCGAAGAGAGATCAGCATGGCCGACCTGACGAAACTCGACGCCCACGCCCTCCAGGCCTTCATCGACGGTGATGTGACGCCCTTCTACAACGACATCGTCGCGCTGCGGGCGCCGGGGCAGACGCCGCCCGCGCTGTTCGACATCGGCACCCAGCCCAAGCCGCTGCTCCTGGGGCAGATGAACGGTGACAACGACACCAGCGGCGCCACCGTGCTCAAGAACCTGGTGACCACGGCCAACGCGATCGACAAGGTGCTGAACAACCATCAGTCGGCCTTCGACGACCTGCGGACCGAGCTGGAGAACGTCATCAAGACCATGCTCAAGACCCAGAGCGACAACCTGGGCAACGTCGACGGGGAGAAGTTCCTGACGGCGATCGGCGGCTATGTCTCGGACATCGGCGGCGGCGGGAACAACACGACGACCACGGCCTGAGCGACAGCGCGAACAGGCAGGCGGAGCCGGCGGACGAGAGTGAGGCGCACCCATCATGGCCGTGGACAACTGGGAACACATCATCAACCTGATGACCGGCTTCACCCTGGGTGAGCGCAAGGACATCATGGGTGCGACGGGTGACGGTGGCATCCCGTGGCTGGCCGTCGACATCAAGAAGAAGAACCGCGAAGACCTCCACCTGCCGGATCAATGGCCGCACAACGACGGCAGCGGCTGGTTCATCCAGTTCTACACCGGTCACGGCAACGACCTGCAGAAGTACGAAGCCAACGTGACCTACGTGGACCAGACCCCCGGGCGCCAGTACTGGCAGCGCAGCTCGGACGCGCTCAGGACCCTGGTCCAGCCGCCGTACAAGTCGCTCGGCGCGTCCAGCAGTTACGGCGGTTCACCCAGTCTCGACACCGGTGTGGACCTGACGTCCTTCACCACGGCCGCCAAGTCCTTCGACCGGGCCGGTGACTTCTTCAACAAGCACAGCGAAGTGCTCAAGCAGTGGACCGAGAGCCTGGGCGACGAGAACGCCGCCTGGAAGGGCAAGGCGGCCGGTGTCTTCTACGACTTGATCAACAACCTGCACGACAAGTACGAGACGTTCAAGACGGAGTTGACCCCACCGGGCTTCTCGCCCTCCCATGTGTCGGTGGACGGCGGCTACCCGTCCACGACCCTGCACGGTGACTCGCTGATCACCGCTCAGGTGGCGCTGCACACGGCACTGTCGAACATGTACGACGAGTTCATGAGGTTCATCAGCCGCAGCGCCCAGCCGATCCTGACCACCAATCCCGACGGATCGCAGTCGACGCAGATCATCGACGGGGACTCACGCAATGTGCTGACCTACCTGATGACCGACGTGGCGAACTGGATCCGGACCCACAACATCTCGCAGGTCGCACGGCACAACTACGGCACACGCGGCGGTGGAGTCCGCTGGACGACGGGTCCGGCGTACTCGGACACCACCGTCTGGGGCAACCTCAAGGACAGCAGCACCTGGGCGGCCATCGCCAACGAGGCCTTGTACCGCTGGCGGACCAACATCGAGACCAACCTCGACGTGCCGGCCCGCGCCGAGGTCGCGACCCTCCAGCAGACCTGGAGCCGTGTCCTCAACCCCGGCTGGAACAAGGCGTTCGCCTTCGAGGACAAGAACCCGGCGACGCTCAAGGAGGACCTCCAGGAGGACAAGCTGGAGTCCGAGACCGGCTCCGGGAACGACGACCTGAACAAGTTCGGCGACGACATCAACAAGTCGCTCAACGACTTCGGCGACAACCTCAACAAGTCGATGAACAACCTGGGTGACGGACTCAACAACCTCGGTGACGACCTCAACGACTCGGTCACTCACCTGGGTGACGGGCTCAACAATCTCGGGGACGACCTCGGCGACGGACTCAACAACTTCGGGGACAACCTCAACAACTCGCTCAGCAACCTCGGCGGCGACAACGGTCTGGGTGACCCGAACACCCTCAGTGACCTCGGCGGCGGCACCGACAACCTGAGCGACCCCAACACTCTGAGCACCCTCGGCAGCGGTGGCGACGACCTGGCCACCGACGCCGCGACGCTGGCCGCCGCCAACCTGCTGAACAGCGGCGGGACTTCGAATCTGACGGGTGGGACCAATGGTCTCGGCGACCCCACCTCGATAACCAACCCGGACGGCAGTGTCACCACCACCAACCCGGACGGCAGCATCACCACGGAGTACCCGGACGGCAGTTCCACCACCATCAGCCCCAGCGGCGAAGTCACCACGACCAACCCCGACGGCACCGTGACGACCAGTCAGCTCGCCCCCGGTCAGTCGCTGCTCAACCCCGATGGTTCCACCACCAGCATCGACACCAACGGGGACATCACCACTCAGTTCCCCGACGGTTCGACCGTGACCCACAACGCCGACGGCAGTGTCACCAGCATCGACCCCGACGGCAACAAGACCACCACGTTCCCCAACGGCGTGGTGGAGACAACGACTCCGGACGGGCTGACCCAACTGACGGCGCCCGACGGCGCGGTGTCCGTCCAGAACGCCGACGGCAGCCTCACCACTACATACCCCGACGGGACCACCACCACGGTCAACCCGGACGGCACGGTGACCACGGTCAACCCCAATGGTTCGGAGATCACCAGTCATCTCGCCGACGGTCAGAACCTGTTGAACCCCGACGGGTCGACCACGAGCATCGGTTCCGACGGCAGCATCACCACCACGTACCCCGACGGCAGTTCCGTCACGGTCAATCCGGACGGCACGGTCACCTCCACCGACGCGGACGGCAGCATCAGCGACGGACTGACCGGCGGCACCAACGGCCTCGGTACGTCCACCCCGATCACGACCAGCGCCGACCCCAGCGGACTCAACCTCCGCAACAGCGACGGTTCCCTGAGCACGACGTACCCGTCGGGCACCTCCTCGCTCACGGATCCGAGCGGCTACACCACGACGACCTTCCCGGACGGCAGCAGTACGATCGCCAGCCCCGACGGGCAGTTCCAGGCGGTGCCGAGCCCGGACACCGCCGCGAACGCCCTTGCCACGCCCGCCGGTTCGACCGGTCTCACGACGACACCGGCGGCGGGCGGCGACGACCTCGGCCTGAGCAGCCTCAGCGGTCTGATGTCCCCCATGATGATGATGATGGGAATGTCCCGCGCGGGCGGTCAGGGCGGCGGCCAGGGTCAGGGCGAGCGCACCCGGGAGACGTACCAGGACAGCGACGACGACGGCACCTTCCTCACCCACGGGATGCAGCGTCCGACGGCCGCTCCGCCCGAGGAGGTCTTCGAGGAGGAGGACGAGGACCCGGTCGACCTGCCGAGCCGTACGCCCACGACGGGACAGGGCCGGCGCGGCAGCCTCGGCGCTCAGCGCCCCGCGACGGAGGACTCCGACTGGGCCGAGCCGGACGACGTGTGGGGCACCGGCGAGGAGGGGCTGCCCGCCTCCATCGGCCGCTGACCCGGCCGGACACCCGCGGCCAGGCCGTACGCCCCCGTCCCGAATCCCGATGCCCGGAAAACAAGGGCTCTCCAGGTAAGCGAGAACACCATGAGCGAGTCACTCCAGAACCAATTCGCCCAGGCCATGGCCGAGTTCGAGAAACAGCGGGAGTCCCTGGTCAAGGCCAGGGAGGAGATCACCGCCGTGGCGGTGACGGCCCGGTCCAAGGACCGTGTCGTCGAGGTCACTCTCGGCTCCGACGGCTCCCCGAGCGGCCTGCGCTTCCTGGGCAACAAGCACCAGACCATGACCGGCAAGGCACTCGCCGCCAGTGTCCTGGAAGCCATGTCCCGCGCCCGCGAGGAACTCACCACACAGGTACGCGCCCGGTTCGACGAGGTGGTCGGCGGCGGGATCGGCGTGGCGGGCGGCGGCATCGAGGCCCTGGACAAGCTGTCCGGCGCGGGTCTGGACCAGCTGATGGGACCGTTGAAGGCGCCGGGCGGTCTGCTCGACCCGGAGCGGGGTGGCGACCGTGCCTGACGGGAACCTGTTCGCGGCGAACCCGGACGACATCAAGCAGGGCGGCCACATCACCGACCAACTCGCCGAGATCGCCGCGAACATCTACAAGAACTACAACCACTTCTACATCGACTGGAACAGCGACTCCAATCCCATCGGAGAGCGGGGCGACCCCTCGGTCGACGCGCTGGCGAACAACTACAGCCCCGCGTACAACGACGAGGTCCAAGCACTCGGCCAGGTGATCGACGCCATCAGAAGCGCCTCCGACCTGACCACCCAGTCCGGCGTCAACTTCAACCTGACGCAGCAGGACGCCCTCGACCAGATCAACAGCGTCAAGTCCGGAAGGTCTGCCTGATCACTCATGGCTTCGGATGCTCTCGACGGTCTGTTCCTGGTGTTGACGGGGATGAAGCCGCCGCACGCCAAGGCGGATCAGATCCTGGTGAACATGAGGGATCCGAACGTTGAGCTGGTCCAGCAACTGTCGCAGTTGCAGGACGAGTTGGCGAAGATCGCGCAGGCGGTGTCGCGGGACGCGACGGGTCAGTGGTCGGACGCCTATGTGAAGGCGATGGGGACGTTCTTCTCGGGAGAGGGAGCGGATGCCATCGAGCAGCTGAAGACGACGGCGAAGAATCTCGCGGACTACGCGCAGGAGTCGGCGTACCAGGTCGACTACGCGAACCGGATGATCATCGCGCAGCTGGTGATGTTCGTGTTCGAGTGGGCGCTGACGTTGATCATGGCGATCTGGAATCCGATCGGGGCGCTGATCGAGCAGTCGTTCCTGCGGGCGTTGTACCGGTTGATCCTGCGCAGTGTGGTGCTGCGCCTGCTGGCGGTGCTGGCGATGCATCAAGCGCTCAACATCGGTCTGGGCGCGGCCATGGATCTGCTGGTGCGGTGGTCGCTGGCGAACGAGGGGAAGACCACCAAGCACGGCGGGAGTTATCTGAAGCAGGCGGTGGCGTTCGGGGCGGTGCAGGGCGCGCTGTCGCCGTTCGTGCCGTTCCTGGGCGGGGCGCTGGCCAAGGGGTTGGCGAAGGGGCTGGGCCGCAACACGTTCAAGGACCTCTTCCAGGTGCTGAAGAAGGTCAACCTGCCGGGCTCCGGTGGCAACACCCTGGGCCGGAACCTCGCCAAGGACGCCGGCGGCGCGGGCGGGGAGGGGCTGGGCAAGACCCTCGCCAAGGACGCCGACGACCACCTGGACGACGGCGCGGGTCCGGTGCCGGTGCCACGCCCCACGCCCGACAGTGCGCTGAACATCAAGACCGGCGGCCTCGGCGACGACGTGGTGGGCGGGGCCGGGGGTGGGTTCGCGCGGAACCTGTCCCTGAACGTGGGCAGTCTGGTGGACCGGCTGGCGCTGGGGCAGGGGCTGGACGCGGCGGGCCGGACCGCGTTCCGCAACGGCATCGGCGACACCTTCGCCAATGGCTTCGGTAAGACCATGACCTCGGACGCGGCACGGGACCTGGGCCACACCTGGGCCGACACCCTGCTGACCAACCTCGGCAAGAAGAACCTCGCCCAGGAACTGGACACGGTGCTCGCCAACGGCCTGCCCAAGACCGTCAGTGGTGAGGTGCGGTCCGCCCTGTCGTTCGGGGTGGGGAAGACACTGTCCACGGACTGGGGCCGCCGGGCCGCCGTCTTCCTGGGCCGGGGCACGGTGGAGGGCCTGCACCAGACCGCCTCCGAACTCATCTACAACGGCGCGACCACGCACAAGGCCGACACCAGCTACGGCACGTTCATCTCCGGCGTGGCCGGCGGCCGGATCAGCCATGTCCTGGAACACAACGCCGATTTCCTGGGCACCCGCATCAAGACCCTCGGCCTGGACGCCTACAAGTTCCTCAACCCGCCCCCCGCGTACACCCCCAACGACAACGGCGTACCGCTGCCCGACTACAGCACCGACGACCCGGCGCCGCGACCCACCTACCCGACCACCGGTACCGGCGACACCACCACGACCGGTCACACCGACCCCGACCTGGTGGCCACGCGCCTGCCCACACCACCCACCACACCCATATCCACACCTACCCCCACGCCCATATCCACTTCCACGTCCATCGACCAACCGTCGTTCCCCAGCTCGGTGTCGATCCACGGCATCCTGGCGCCCGACGCCGGGAACGGAGCCGACCCGGACACAGTCGCCCCGGACACGGACGACGCCGCGTACAACCTGGTGGCCTCGCGCCTCGACACCCTGTCGGCACCGCCCACGCAGATCCCGCCGGTCAGCCCGGCCGAGCACGCTCCTGCGGCTCCGACCACGCAGCCGGCCTCGCCGCTCCCGCAGGTCCGGCAGACGGTGGCCCGGCTGGAGTCCCTGGCCCGCACCGTGCGGATGCCCGGCACGGACATGTCCACCCTGTCCCGGGCGGTCACCGACGCCGCCGCGAACAACGACTGGACCGGCGCCGCCCGGCACCTCACCGACTTCCGCGACCGGATCTCCGTGCAGAGCATCAACGGGCAGCTGGCGGCGTTCGACGAGCAGGTCGCCGACGGCCATGACCGGCTCGCCCCGCTGGGCGTCCCGCAGGCGGAGTGGCAGCGTGCCGTCGAGGCCGTCACCGAGGCACGGCACCTCGGCGATCCGCAGGTACTGGCGGACAGCCTGCGGTCCTACACGGCGCTCATCGAACGCCATGTGCCCGTCGACGTCCTCACAGGCGACGACCTGCCGAAGGCGTTCAGCCCCGAAATGGCCGACATCCGCAGGGAGTTCGCCACCAGCGGCGGCCCGCGGGACATGCCCAGGACCGTCGAGCAGTACCAGCGGATGCTGGACTCCGAGGAGCTGCGGATACGGCTGCACGCGGCCTTCGAACCGCCCTCCGACCACGAGTTCGTGCTGCGGCAGCGGTTGGAGACGGCGCCCGACGAGGAGTCCGCGAACCGCGCGCTCCAGGATCTCCGGGACCACCAGGACGCCCAGGCGCTCCAACACCGCCTGGATCAGCTGGCGTCCGGCCCCACGGCCGAGGGGACACGGGACGGGGACGAGAACCCCGGGGACGAGGACGGCGACGAGGCGATCGCCCGGCGTATCGAGGCGCTGCGCGACGGCAACGGCGACGACACCGCCGACGAGCGCGGGGCCGAACTGCGCCGGCGGTTCGAGGAGGCGGACTCCGCGCACGAACAGGGCCGCGCGCTCAAGGAGTTGCAGGACCACCGGGACGACCTCGACCTCCAGCGGCGTATCGCGGACCTTTCCCGCATCGACGACGACATCGACGGCCGACCGGACGGCACGGCCGAGGACGCCGCCCTGCGCGAGCGCCTGCTCGCGCTCCAGGAGGGGGACTCCGGCCCGGCCGCCGACCTGCGCCGGCAGGCGCTCGACGGCACCGACGAGCACAGCGACACCCGAGCGCTCCAACTGCGCCTGGAGATCCTGGAGCGGGAAGAGGTGGCCCGGCAGGACCGCGTCGCCTCCCTGCGCGGCGAACTGGCCTCTCTGCAGAAGCAGTTGACGAACGAGCAGGCGACTCTCCTCACCACCCTGACCACGCCCGGCGACCAGCCCGGCACGCCCCCGAAGCCCGGCACCCCGGCCCCGCGCCCCGCCGACCGCGCCCGGGCCGACGTGGCCCGCACCACGGCCCGGATCGAAGAGGTGCAGCGCCGCCTGGACGAGCAACTGCTGGAATCCGAGCGGTTGGACGCGCTCCGACGCCAACTGGGCTTGCCCGAGGCCGACTTGGAGAACAGCGGGCACCTCCAGCGCATCACTCAGCGGGCGTTGGACCTCCACGGCGAGCAAGGGTCCCCGGACGAAGGCACGTCGGAGGACGTGCTCCGGCTGCTGACGGACGCCCGGGTGCCGACGCCGACCCGCGCCGACGACTCCCCTCGATCCAGCGACACCGACGAACCGGACGACACCCACGAGTCCGCCGACGAGCCGTTCCTCCCCACTCCGCCGGTCCGCATCGCGACCGAGACCGACGCACAGGCACCCCCGCACGCCGAGCGCCCCGGCGAACAGACCGCGGTCCTGCAAAAGCCTCCCGCCGCCGACGAGTCCAACGTCAGGGAGACCGAAGCCGACAAGACCGAGGTCGAAGAGACCGAGGTCGGCGGCGCAGCACACGCCGCCGTTCGTGAGGAGTCCGCCGATTCCTCCGGTGCTGTGCGCGTGGGGCCGACGACTACTCCGTACGACGCGTGGAACGCCTTCGCCGAGGCGGACCCGAAGCGTGCGGCGGACGTGCTGCAGTCCACCCGCAAGCTGTTCCACGCGGACCTGGGAGACATGGACGACCAGGTCCGGCAGGCGTACGCGGCGCTGAGTCCGCGGGACCGGCAGCGGTCCGTGGTGGACCAGGCGGAGTTGCTGTTCAAGCAGGCGCTGACGGGGCGGTCGTATGTGATGGCGGGCGGCGGGTGGGGCGTCGAGGCGGAGGTGGGCGACTTCGATCTGGTGCTGCCCCACGGGCCGGACCTCCCTGTGACGCTGCTGCAGTCGCGCACCCTTCGCGTGGCGGTGGAGGAGCGATCGGGCGGCCTTCCTCCGTTCATCGAGTTGGTCTCCCTGCCGTTGGCCGGTGTCCCGGGTGACCACGGCCGTCCCAGCGGGCAGGAGTTCTTCCATGATTTCCAGGCCGTCTGGGACCGGCTGCACACCCTCCAACTCAACCGGCCGGCCCGGCTGGTCGATGTCTTCCACCCCACCATGGGATTCGCGCCCCACCCGGCGGTGCTGCAGGCGCGGCAGGCGGAGCAGGTCGCGCAGATCCAGGTCGTACGCCGTGACACCACCTCGATCATCTCTCCCCAGTACACGGTGGGAGTGCCGGCCGGTGCTCTGCACGACTTCCTGGCGTTCACGCACGAGACCTCGCAGGACGCCAACAACGTCCTGCCGTATCTGCGCACCGGGCTGCGGTTCGGAAACGAGTACGCCCGGATCTACGCCGCCGGGCATCTTGAGACACAGGCCGACCGGCTGCCCCCGCAGGTCGCGGATCTGCTGCTCAGCGATCCGGATGTCAACTCGTTGCGCGGATTCCTGGCTCTGGTCTACACCCAGGCCGGGGCCGCCGCTTACGACAGTGCTCGCAGGACGCTTCTCCCGGACGCCAAGCGGATCCTGGCGAAGAACTTCACGGCGGTGCTGTCCCGGGTTCCGATGGCCCGGATCCGGGAATCGCTGCACCCGGATGTCCAGAACTTCCTGCGCTACTACGCCGCTACGATCAAGGGCTCGTTCGTCCGGCACTTCACCCGGGGGCTGTTCGACGACGAGGTCTGGGGTACGGATTTCCGCAACGCGGAGGCCCAGAACTTCAACCCGCTGAACGTGCTGATGGACGCCCACACCGGAGCCACCGTCGGCAGCTATCTGGACTCGGCGTTGTGGCCCGGCCACCCGGTCGTCCCACAGAACGACGCGTTCGGCGGACTGAGCGAGCACCTGGACGTCGACCGCAACAACGGACTTCTCAACCCTCCGCTGATTCCTTTGGAGTTGCGTTTCTTCCGCAAGGACAACGCGACGCTCACCGACTTCCAGCAAGCGTCCACCGAGCTGGCGACGCTCCACCAGAGTCTCTACCAGGACGGTCAGCGACAGGCGTCGCGCAATCAGCAGGCGATCATGGCGGAACGACTCGCGCTGATGACCCTGCTGGGCGCGTCCGGCGATCCGGGGTCGACCGCGCGGTCGTTCGTGGACTTCCTGCACACGATGGGCCGACTGGACGAGGTCCTGCCCACGGTGGTCCGGGACCGTGCGCTGCTGCCGGGCTCCCCCGCCCAGGTCCGCTCCGCCGCTTACGCCGTCGCGATCGTCCAGGCCTTCGAGACCGGCCGGGCCGCCGGAGTCGAGGTACCGAGGGTCAAAGCCCTCGAAGACACCATGGACAACTGGCTCGCCTATTTCCACAAGGTGCGCCATGACTCCGACTTCACCGAGGACCTGCGGCTTCCCTTGCGCGAGGCCAGGGAAGCCACGACCCGATTGCGCGATTCCCTCCGCGCCGTGCGCGCCCGGGTGCAACCGGGGCCGGTCGCGCAGCCGACCACGTCGAGCAACCGGCAACGGCGCAACCGGCCTTGGGAGGCGGGGCCCGGCCCGGCGTCCTCGGCACACGCCGTGGACGTGCCGGTCACGACGGACGACCGCATGGGCCACGACGAGGAGTGGCAGCGGGCCCGGGCGGCGGCCGAGGTCAGCGAGCAGCGCAGGGTGTGGCTGGATCCCGGCCCGGTGACCGCGAACGGCGGGGCCGCGGGCATCGACCGGATTCGTGCCGCGCAGCGTGTCGAGTCGGCGTTCGCGGTGCGCCATCTGCGGTACCAGGACCGGCCGGTGACGGACCTGACGGTACGGGTGCGGATCGACCCCGGTCACGGCCTGTCCGAGCAGCAGCTGGCGGACGTACGCGAGCGGGCCCTTGAGGGTGCCGCGTACCTGAACACTCCCGGCACCATCCCGCGCCTGCCGGACGGCAGCCAGGTCCACGTCACCCTGCAGTTCACCGAGGAGCCCGCCGGGACGCCTGACATCCAGGTCCGGCCTCACCTCACCGTCAACCTCACCGACGACGCCGGCCTGCCCATGACCCTCAACCGCTGGCAGGCTCAGGCCGGACCCATCCGCTACGCCCACGAGATCGCCCACCAGCTGGGCCTGCGCGACAGCCCCGGCGTCCCGGGCGCTCTCATGGGCGACTTCGGCCGGGACCTGGAGCCGGAGTGGGCACAGGGCGGCCTCACCCCCAACACGTTCCGCCCCCGCGACGTGCAGCTCTTGCATCAACTCATCGGACCGCACCCCGACCCCGGACCGGCGCGGGCCACCGCTCCGGCCACCGAGCACAAGCCATGGCACCTGTCCAAGGAGCACTGGGTGCTGACCGACACGGTGGACCCCGAGACCGGCAGACCGGCGAAGGAGTTCCAGCGCGTCCCGTACGAGCCGTCGGCGCGTGTCCTCCTGGAGGCGAACGGCACGAGGACGGGGCTCACCCCCCTCGGCGTCAAGGATCTGCTGGACCAGGCGCACATCCACGTACCCCCGGGTGTCGTACAGGATGTGCTGGACCACTATCTGTACGACGCCACCCACGGCGCCGCCGAAGTCGTCTACGGCCCCCACGACGGCCGCCGCCTGTTGACGGATCTGCGGGCCGCCGCGCACGCGGAGCTCCGGGCCGGCCAGGACAAGGTGCTCGAAGCGACCGTCGAGATGTCACGGCTGATCAGCGACCGGTATCCACCGGACCGCTACTTCTACTTCGGCCTGGGCCGCAGCCCGGCCGCGATCGTCGCCGCCCTCCAAGTCCTCGGCCACCGGGCCGAGTCCGTGCCGCTGTCCGACTTCCGCCCGGGGCCTGGAGATCCCTGGTCGGTGTTGCACGACGCCTTCCGCGTCGGCCCGGACAAGCGGGCGCTGACCGCGGAACAGCGGCGGATGCTCTACGCGCACTTCGACGAATTCCTGCACCCGCACATCGGCGACGGCCGGGACGTCCTGCTCGTCGACTACACCCAGACCGGGTTCTCGCTCTTCTCCGCCCAGCACTACCTGCGTCAGTACCTCGCCGAGCGGAACACCGACGTCGAGGTGAGGGCACTCGCCGTGCACCAGGACATCGACACGGCGACGCTGACCAGGACCGTCGACATGATCCGGACGCCGCGCAGCCCGTTGCGGCATCCCCTCGACTGGTGGTTCAACACGGACCTGCGGATCGCGTGGGGCCGGAACACCGACACGTTCCCCCTCGGTCAGGACGGTCCCCTCGCCGACAACGGCCCAGTGTTGGGGCAGGCGTTCAAGCAGGAGGCGTTCGACGGGCTCGCGGAGCACGGCTCGTACAAGCTCCTGGAGCAGACCCCCGAACAGTTCGCGAACGACCGCCCGTTGCGGCGGCACGCCGAGGACGCCGACGGATACCGCACGCTCAAGGAGCTGATCGCGGCTCACCTCGCCGGCCCCGGCTCGACCCAGCCCGACGAATACCGGTCGGTGCGCGAGCGGTTGGCCTCGCTGCCCACGGTGACGGTGGTCATCGACGACGCCGCGAACTTCGGCCACCAGGCCGCGGCGACCATGATGATGGACTCCCTCTACGATCTCGGCTTCGCGGGGCGTGTCACGGTGATCGCGCCGGACAGCGTGCAGGAGCGGCTCAAGCTGCTCGTGTCCGCCGCGATGAACGAGCGGATCGACTGGCGGACGGACACCTTCAGCCTGGACGAGCCGGACGTCGACGAGCAGGCGGCCGACGAGCAGGAGACCGGCGAGCAGGGGGTCGGCGAGCAGGGGGTCGGCGAGCACGGAGCCGACGAGCACGGGGCCGACGAACAGGCCGACGGAACACCGGCCGGTTCCCTTGCCGGTGCGGACCGGGACCGGCTGGTCCTGGTGGCGGCGAGCGACCGGCTCGACCCGTACACGTCGACGGCCAAGAAGTTCCTGGACTTCGTGGACGCCGATCAGGCCGTCGTGCTGAAGCCGTACGCCTGGGCCGATTCGCACCGCCTGATCTACACCCGGAACGGTCCCGACGCGCCGGCCACGTTTCACGACCTGGAGGACGACGGCACCGGCACCCCGCTGATCCCCAAGAACGCCCTGTTCCGCTTCCCCGTGCCGAAGCTGACCCATGCCGAACTGGACAACCTGATCGCCTCCCAGGTCCTCGACGAGCACCAACGCGCGGGTCTTCAGGCCCTGTTCGCGGCAGTGCACGACGGACGCCTCGATGTGATGCCGGTGTACGGGCTGCACAACGTGGCCGTACCCGGCCGCGCCTCCGCCGTGAGCACGCTGGCCACCGGGGTGCACGGCGCGGCGATCGGCACTCCCTCGGTGGTGCTGACCCTCGGCGCCGCGACCGTGCCCTTCGCGCCGCGCCACACCGCGGACTGGCTCTTCCACGCCGACATCAAGGACCCGGACCTGGCGGAGCGCATGGCCGGTCTGGCTCCGGACCAGGTGATGGTCGTGGACGGCGGGCGGCTGCCGCAGGACGTCTTCCGGCAGCTCTACCAACTCGGCACCCTCCCCGCCGTCCTGGAAGGCGCCAACACCAGCAACCTGGTGCAGCTCATCGGGCGGCCCTTCTTCTCCGTACTGACCCACCACACCCCGTACGACCAGCACGACCCCGACGCCGCGCGGCAGCTCCAGAGCGTCACGGACGCCATCGTCCACGCGAGCGACTGGGGCAACCGGCTGCCCGACGAGCCGAGTTGGGCCGAACTCGAGGTCGCCGACACGGCCGAGTCGGTGCTGCGGTCGCTTCCCGTGCGGGGTGACGGACGGGTGCTCGGGCAGGACGAGATGGCACGGCTCACCGCCGCCCTGCCCGTGGAGTCGATCACGGACATCCTCGGGGACGACCCCATCGTCCAGCGGATGGTGGCCTACGACCCGAGCAACATGCGGCACTTCATGCGCCAGGACCGCGATCCGGCTGAACTCGTGCTGACCGCGGAGCAGTTGACGCGGCTGAGGACCGTGGTCCAGGACGACCGCACCGTGAAGGTGGCCGCCGTACGGGAAGCGACCCGTACGTACTCGGTGGCCCCTGAGCCGGCCCGGACCGTACTCGTCGCGGAGGCGATCAGTCAGGCACGGACCGAGGGGACCGCGCTCCACACCTACTTCAGGACCCTCGCCGACCAGGCCCAGGACCCGAGCAACGACCAGGTCCTCCAGGCCCTGCGCCTGGCCTTCTCCGGGGTACCTCTCACCGGCGACCTCGAACCGGCCCCGCAGAGCCCCCGCGAGGACTCCGAACCACCGACCCCGCCCCGCACTCCGTCACCGCCGCCCTCCCCCACTCGCTCGGCCACCCCTGACGAGCGGACCGACCGCCCCGACACACCGCACGGCGAGGACACCGACGCCGAAGAGTCGTCCGACGACGAGGACTCCGGCGACTTCGGAGCCATGGGCGGCCTCTTCGACTCCGACCCCTCCGACAACGAAGACGCCGGCACCTCCCACCCCACCGACGCCGAAGACTCGTCCGACGACGAAGACGCGGGAGACTTCGGAGCCGTCGGAGGCCTCTTCGACTCCCCGCCCGTGTCCCCCACCTCACCCACCCCCGCCGACCGGCCCCGCACGCCCGATCCTGAAGACACCGACACGTCCGACGGCGAGGGCTTCCGTGCGCGGGCGCTGGAGCGGATGCAGCGGCGGTGGATCAAGCTGCCCGGCCGGGTTGTCGAGGACGGGCTGTTCACGGCCGGCAGGTCGGGGGCCGACGCCGAACCGAACACGCTCCGGGCCGCGGTCGTCGAGGCCCACGCGCTGCTGCACCCCGACCGGCCGGCGCCGCTGCCCGAGTACGAGGGGCTGCGGACCCCGGACATGTCGCTCGCCGACCAGCCCGCGACGGTCCAGGACCTCTTCGTCGTCGCGGACCATCTGATCCACCACCCCGACGACCGGAACGGCCTGCTCGACCTCGTCCGGACGCTGACCGACGAACAGCAACCGCCCGTGGCCCAGGACGACCAGGCCGGAGACGCGATCGAGACGGAGGGCGCGGCCAGTCTGTCGACGTTCCTGCCCGAGTCGGAGTGGTGGCTGCTCTACATAGATCCGAGGCACCACGAGGAGGCTCAAGAGGCTTTCCGTGCCGATCCGGAGAGATTCCGCGAGATCGGGCGGTACTACGACGAGGACCAGTCCCCCGGCTTCCAGCAGAGCATGGTCGAGGCCTATCGAGCGGCGCTCGACGACGAATCCGCCCTGGGCGAGCGCATGACCTCCGGCGTGTACCAGCGGCTGCACGCGCTCGCCACGAGCCATGTCGACGGCAAGTTCAGGTGGTCCGGGAACGGCACCACCGGTTTCCCGTTGCGCAACGACGAACTGAGCGCCGACCTGCTGGCGGAGCGGCTCCAGGACCGGCGCCTGATCGCGCCCATCACCGGCAGCCTTCTGAAGAACACCGCCGAGCCGGCGCCCGTCACCATCCTCAACACGTTCCAGTACCGCAACTCGGTGATTCAGACCAACTACCGGGACGGCGAGGCGCCCGCGCTCGTGGACGCGATCTTCGACCGCCACTACGCGGAGGTCGAGGAGTCGAACGGCGACGACCACAAGACCCTCGCCGCCATCGCCCGTACCATCCGTGCCCTCCAGGTCGTCCACCCCTTCACCGACGGCAACCGCCGGCTCAACGTTCAACTGCTGCTGTTCAGGCTCCTGTTGGAGCAGGGTCTGCCGCCGGTGATCTCGACCGACCTGCACCGCCTGTTCCAGGGCGGCTATTCGGTGGAGCAGATGGTGAGCTCGCTCGAGACGTCCATCGCCACCGTCTGGGAAGAGCCCGGATCGAGCTCGGACCAGGACGAATCCGGTGCGGACGCAGACGAGTTCGGTGGCGATGTCGAGGAGCGGGCGCAGGAGCCGAGCGCGGATGTCCCGCCGTCCAGCGGTGCGTGGCAGGAGCTGGACCCCGACGACCGGCGCCGCTTGACGGAGATGGTCGAAGCCGGGCCGCTGCGGGTGCCGTTGACGGACGAAGCGTTGCAGGAGGCGTACGACGGGCTGGCACCCGAGTGGCACTCCCAGCCGCTGCTCAGGCGCGCGGACCAGATCGCCGACTACCTCAACAGCGGCCACTACCGCCTGCGTCCGGGTGGTGCGCACAGCCCGGAGGAACAGGCGATACGGGAGCAGGGGCCGCACACCGCCGGGCCCTCCCGCGCGGTGGCGGACTCGAAGCTGTTCCGGCGTTCGCCGCTGCTCGATCTGCCGGGCTGGCACGAGACGGCGACGGCGTTCGAGAACGATCTGGTGCAGCGCGCCGTCCGGAACAAGCCCACGCAGGAGACGGTCCGTCGGGCGCTGGGCCGGCTGGTCGAGGTGCTCCAGGTCGCCACGGACGCGGACGACGACACCGTGCTGCGTTCCTTCGTACGCGACGAAGCCGTGTACGGGACCCGGATCGGCACCGAACTGAGCTCCGACGACGTCAGGCGAACGCTGTCCGAGGGCACGACGTCGGAGATGTACACGGCCTTCTTCAACGCCGCCCTCGGGGACGCCGGAGCGGGCGTCACACTCCGCGGGGTGCTCAACGACATCCTGGCGCGCGCGGACTGGGAGCGGGCGGAGTCCCTGGGACTGGACGTAGACGCCCTGCGGGAACAGCACCGCGTGCTGAACGGCCCCTACCGGCGCATCGCGACCACCCTGCTGCGGCTGGTCTCGCCCGACCGCGCGAGCCTCTTCGGCGCGGACGCCTTCGCCCTGGGAAACCTCACGTCGCACAGCGGGACCTGGCTCACGGACAGCGCGGAACCACTGGCCGGCCCGGCCGACCGGGCGGTCGACGAGTCCTCCTGGGCCAAGGACCTGCGGTCACGGGGCATCCCGACCCGCACCGGCGTCTCCGGCACCGCCGCCCTGATGCTCAGCGCCTTCAGCAGGCTGAACGTCCCCGCGGCCGAACAGCCGTACTTCCTCAAGGGGTTGATCGCCTGGATGGGCGTGCACGGGGATCACTCCCTGTACGAGATCCTGCGCGGCGCCGAGATCGCCGGCTTCACCGGCACGGACGGCCGACAGGTCGACCTGACCGACGGCCCCTCGATGTACCGGACCCTCGACGCCCTCGGCAACGGATTCCAGCGCTCCCACGTGCTTCCGCACAACGACGGCAATGAGCAGGCCGGCCTTCCCGACGAGGCCGTCTATCTCGATCTGCGGCACGACGACAGGATGAAGGCGCCCACCGAGCAGGCGCGGCAGATCGCCCGGACGCGGTACTCCTGGATCCAGAAGGTGCGAACCGAGCCTCGCCGCGCCGACGGGAAGATGTCGCACTGGCTGCAGCGCAACGGACTCACCGCACGGACTCTGCCCGAGCGGATCGGCCTCGCTCACATCAGCGCGCTCACCGTCTACACCGGCGGGGAGTTCGAGCTGATCAACACGGTGGCCAAGGTCGCGGGCCTCGCCGACGCCACCCATCCCCATGTGGCGCATCTGGCCATGCGCAACACCGTCCAGAAGCTCATCACCCAACGGCTGAACCGGACCAAGCACGACGACAAGGAGATCTCGGAGATCCTCTTCGCGGACAGCGAGATGTCCCGTCTGTACGCCGAGTACCGCAAGGAGTACCTGAACCTGGTCCGGCGCCAGCGGGAGGAGCCCGGTCTGCTGGACTCCGCGCTCACCGCGTGGCGGCAGGAGATGCAGGTCAAGCTGTACCGGCGGGTGGAGGAGATCCTCCCGGATCTCGTGCGCGAGGCGCGCCTGCACGCGGAGATGGTGCGCGCGGCACTCCACGCACTCCCCGGCGTCAAGGACGTCACCGTGTGGCGGGGCAACTGGACCCTGGGCGGCGACAGCCTGATCAGCCCGTTCCTGAAGGCGCTCCCCCTCGGCTACAACGCCCCGCTGATCACCGTCAACGACTTCACCAGCGCCTCGCGCGACCGCGACACGGCACGCCGGTTCGCCAGGCACCACCAGGTGACGGGGGTCAGCCACCCCGTCCTGCTCAAGCTCGATCTGACGGGTGCGTACGGCCGGGACATCTCCTACTTCTCCCGGGCGAAGAAGGACGAGGAGGAGGTCGCCTTCCTGCCCGGCGCCCAGTTCCGCGTCACCGCACGCACTTGGGCCGAGGAACCGGGACGGCACGGTGAGCCCCCGGTGCGGTACGAGCTGATCGAGGCGGTGGAGGTGGCCCCGCCCCGGCCGGTCTCCCGCACCAACGGGCCCTCGACGCAGCGGAGTTCGGGCGTCAGGACAAACCGCGGCACCTGGGAGTCACTGGCACCCGCCGTCCAACGCCAATTGACCGACATGGTCATCGCCAAGCAGATCTCCGTCTCCGTGACGGAACAGGCCCTGCAAGAGGCGTACGACGGGCTCGGACCGGAGTGGCGAACGCAGCCGTTGCTCAGGCGCGCCGATCTGATGGCCGACTACCTCAACACAGGCGAGTACTTCCATCGCCCGGGCGGCACTCACGGTCCTGACGAGCAGGGGATGCAGGAGCAGGGATCGGGACGGCAGGGCCCGGAATCCGCCGGCACCTCCCGAGCCATGGCGGAGCCGAAGCTGTTCCGGCGTTCGCCCCTGCTCGATCTGCCGGGCTGGCACGAGGCCGCGGAGGAGTTCGAGGAAGGGCTGGCGCAGCAGGCGTATCAGGACGGACAGGTCCGGGGCGCGGTCAGCCATGCCCTGGGCCGGCTCCTCGACGTGCTCCGGGAGGCCTCGGGCGGGGACGAGGACGCCGCGCTGCGTTCCTTCGTGCGGGCCGACGCGAGCTATGCCGGTCAGGTCGGCACCGCGCTGAGCCCGGACGAGATCAGGCAGTTGCTGGTCACGGGCTCGACGCGGGAGATGTACACGGCGTTCTTCAATGCGGCGTTCGAGAACGCCGAGGCGGCCGCCACGTTCAGGTCGGTGCTCAACGACCTTCTGACGCGGGCCGATTGGGACCACGCGCAGTACCTGGGGCTGGACGTCGAGGCGCTGCGCGCCCACCACGATGTGCTGAACAGCCCCTACCGGCATGTCGCGCACGGCGTGCTGCGGATGGTCTCGCCCGAGCACGCGAGGTTCTTCGGCGAGGACGCCTTCGCGCTGGGGAACATCGCGTCCCGCGGCGAGCACTGGCTCACCGACAGCGCGGAGCTGCTGGCCAGCCGGGCCTCCCGGGTCAGGCTGGACTCGGAGCAGAGCGCCCGGGCGCGACGGACTCCCGGTCACTACCGCGCGGCGGGCGCCGAGCTCAGCACCCGCGAGTTCGAACTCCTGCGGGGGAACGAGGACTTGACGGGCACGATCGGTGTGATCTTCGAGGACGTGCCGCTCAACACCGTCCCCTTCGACAGCCACGGCTTCCCGATCCTCTCCAGTGTGTGGAAGCAACCCGGCGTCGTGGACGTCAAGTTCGAGGGGCAGCCGCTGAGGGAGCGGTTCATCACCCAGAACGTCGTGAAAGTCGTCGAGCAGACACGGAAGTTGAGCGAACTGCGCGCGGCCGACCTGACCCCGGGCACCGCGGGCCCTGAGTTCCCCGTCATGTGGCGCGAGGGCCGTACGACCTTCGACGTCAGCGGTTCCTCCTGGGCCAAGTCGCTGAAGTCACGGGGCATCCCGACCCGCACCGGCGTCTCCGGCACCGCCGCCCTGATGCTCAGCGCCTTCCGGTGGCTGAACGTGCCCGCGGCCGAACAGTCGCACTTCCTCAAGGGGTTGATCGCCTGGATGGGCGTGCACGGGGACCACTCCCTGTACGAGATCCTGCGCGGCGCCGAGATCGCCGGCTTCACCGGCACGGACGGCCGACAGGTCGATCTCACCGACGGACCCTCGATGTACCGGACCCTCGACGCCCTCGGCGACGGATTCCAGCGCTCCGGCGTCCCGCGGCTTCCCGACGAGGAGACCTATCTCAGGCGGGCGGACGAAGAGGACTGGGGATCACTGCACTTCGCCACGGAGATCCACCAGGAGATCGTCGACGCCGACCGCCGTGGGGTCGGCCAAGGCTCCCCGAACCTCAGGGAGTGGCTGGCGAACAACGACGAGACCCCGCGCGGTCTGCTGGAGCGGCTCGGCGTCGCGCACATCTACGCGTTGCGCGCGTACACCACCGAGAAGTTCCAGATGATCAACACGGCTGCGGCGTCCGGTCGTTGGGCCAACTCTGCCTATCCTGTTCCGGACCTGACGCATGCGGCGATGCGCCGCGTCCTGGACCGGATGACGGACGAGTACGGAGAGGACGGTTCGGCCCGGCGCCCGGAGGAGAAGCTGTCGGCCTTCGTGTCCGAGGCCCGCCTGCACGCGGACATGCTGACCGCGGCCCTGCACGCGCTGCCCCCCGTCAAGGACGCCACGGTGTGGCGAGGGAACTGGGCCGTGGGCGGCGACAGCCTGATCAGCTCGTTCCTGAAGGCGGTTCCGGTGGGCTACAACGCCCAGCTGATCACCGTCGACGACTTCACCAGTACCTCGCGCGACCGCGGGAAGGCACTGGAGTTCACCAAGGACCATCAGGTGACGGGAGTCAGTCACCCGGTCCTGCTCAAGCTCAGCCTGACGGGCGCGTACGGGCGGGACATCTCCCTCTTCTCCCGCGCCGCCGGCGAGAAGGAGGTCGTGTTCCTGCCCGGGGCACGGTTCCGGGTCACGTCCCGCACGTGGGTCGAGGACGGGGGTCGGTACGGAGAGCCCCCGCTGCGGTACGAGTTGATCGAGGCGGAGGAGGTGGGGCCGACCGCGATCCCGACTCCGGCCCCGGTCTCGGCCTCGGCGCACGACGTCGACGTAAGCCATGCACCGGCGACCCGCTACCCCACGGTGGATGACGACGTCCTGACCGCCGCGGAACCGGAGTTCGACGCCGCGAGGACTCAACTGGACGGGCTGCCTCGCGCCGACCGAGTCTCGCTGATGCGGCGTGCCCAGCACGTGATGGGCGCCGACTATCCCTCCCCCTCCCCCGACCGCACCGATCCCCCAGCCGACGAGGCCCGCTACCAGCACCTCTACCGCGGCGTCCTGGCGATGGTCGCCCACCGACTCCACCAGGACGCCGGGCATCCGGGGGCCGAGGAGAACGCCCGGGCCCTGTCCGAAGAGCTCCGCCGCCGCTTCGGTATCACCAACACCGTGAGCAGGGCACCCGACGGCGCCGGCCGAGACACCCTGGTCGCCGCGGACGTAACGGATACAGCGGCCGAGGACCGGCCGAGCACGTCCGATGGCCCGCAGAGCCGGAACCCGGCCGACTGGCAGGCCCGGTTGGACGAGCACGCGGGATGGCGGCCCCGGCCGGACCGGGCCACGGGCCGCGACGCGACCTCGGACGAGCGGCTCAAGGCGTGGGACCGCTATCTCGCGGCACACGAGGAGTACGAGACGGCCAAGGCCGAGCGCGAGAGAGACGCTGCCGAGACGAACCCGCACCGGGCGGCCAACGCAAGCATGCGGCTCGCCTCGGCGGCGACGGACCTGCGGGTCTGGAGCCTCTTCCGCCCCGCCGACCTGATCACCGAGTACAGGGCCCGCATCGCCGCCGAGACGACGGCGCAGGCTCAACTGCCCGCGACCAACGACCAGTTGACCACCGTCCCGGACTCGTCGACCATCACGCCGGGTCCGCTCGCGACCGCCTCGGACCCCTTGACCACCACCCAGGACCCGTCGAGCACTACCCCGGACCCGCTGGCGGCTATCCCCGACCCCCTCACCACCACGGCGGATCTGCCGGCCATCACCCCGGCCCCGTCGACCAACGCCCCGGACCCGCTGGCCACAACACCGGACCCCCTGACCACCACCCCGCCAGCCCCACACCCCGTGTCCCCCGACACCCAAATCCAAGGTGACGCCCCCGAACCCCCCGCGCACGCCGCCACGACCGACGCGGCCCCCGCGCCGGAGGCTCCCGTGCTCGACGGCGTGCCGCCCGCCAGGACCGTCGTTCAGTTCGGTGAGGGTGGCAAGACGTTGAGCGCGGAGCAGGCGCGGGAGATCCGGGCCCTGGCGGAGCACACCGCGCGGGCCGTGTTGGCGGAGCCGCAGGCCGGACCTCGGCGCCCCAGGGTCGTCGTGACCGCCGGAGGCAACGGCAGTCGCAATCCGCTCCTCGACCGGGACCGGCTCGCGTGGCGGACCGGCCACTACCGGGCGGTGCTCGTCGCCGACGCGTTCCGCACGGCGTTCGGCGAGGCGCTGAGGGAGCTCCAACTGGCCTCCGGGACACGCTTCGTGGTGGACGCGTCCTTCGTGGAGGTGCGCTCCCGGGCGCGGGACCTGCCCGCACAGGCCCTGGCGGCGGCCGACCGCCCGCAGCGGGGGAGATGCCGGAGCGTCCTCGGCCGACGCCCCCACCTCCACCCCGAGCATCAGACCGCCGGCCAGGCCCAGGACC
>NZ_JBSFLV010000150.1:0-21944 GCF_053599215.1 Streptomyces sp. NPDC001002
TGCCCGGCGCGCTCGCGGCCCGGCTCGGCGGGGACGAGTTCTGTCTGCTCGCGGTCGGCCCGGCCGCCGACGAGGTGGTCGAGGCGGCCCGTGAATCCCGGACCGACCCGGGAACTGGGGCGCGGCGCCTTCTTGTTGACGTCTCCGTGCCTGTCGATTTCGTAGCTGTCGACGCCTTCGTACGGAAGCGCCGCCACCCTCCGCACGCTCCCGGCGAGCACCGGCGCACAACCCCTGACCCCGCCGTTCCCCCGCACTGTGACGTGTGGCACGATGCAGGCCACCCCCACCGGCACAGCCCTCACAGGAGACACTCCTAGTGCAGCAATCCGCCGTCCCGGAACTGGCACACACGCACACCCGTCCGATCCACTGGGTCGCCACCGCCACAGCAGTCGCCGGCGTGATAGCCCTGTCCTCGGTCCTGCAGCCCAACTCCGCGACGGCCCAGACGGCCGGTCCGGAGACGAAGTCCACGCACGCCGTCGCGCCGGATCCCGCGGGCGTGCACTTCCCGCTCAGCTGCGGCCCGGTGAAGTCCGCGGTGCGGGAGAAGGCCACCGGAGACCTCGACGGCGACGGCAACCCGGAGACGGTGGCCGTGGTCCACTGCGACTCCGCGATGGGCACCCCGCCCGACGGCGTCTACGTCCTCACCCGCGCCTCCGACGGCAAGCCCCGACTGGTGGCCACCCTGGTGGACCCCAAGGACGGCAACACGGTGAGTGACTTCGCGGTGCGTGACGGAGCCGTCCTCGCCACCCTGTTCGGCTACTCGTCGAAGGACATCCCCCGCTGCTGCCCGGACGTCAAGGACAGCGTGAAGTGGCAGTGGAAGAACGGCACGTTCGTCCGCTCGACACCCGCCGGTGCCCAGAGTGTGTGACCCACGTCACCAAGGCTTGTGAGAAATCAGACAGAAGTGACGTAACGCGCGCGTGCCGTCACTCCGCGTCCGGCCCGAAGACCTCGACCCTGTCTGAAATTCGCCGTACATGGATGCACTCGCCCGGACACTCCTTCGCGGAGTCCACCACATCCGTGAGAAGCGGCAACGGAACGGGCGTTGTCGCCCCCGGAGCCTGCAGCAGTTCCTCGCCCGCACCCCGCACATAAGCCAGGCCGTCGATGTCCAGCTCGAAGACCTCCGGCGCGTACTGCACACAGATGCCGTCGCCGGTACACAGGTCCTGGTCGATCCAGACTTCCAGAGCCTCACCGCCGCTTCCGGCCTCCTGCTGCACGCTCATGTCTCCTGCCGTTTAGATGTCGAGCCGACGGGAATCAGGCCAGCTCTGACGGGTGTTGAACACTTCGACCCTACCTCCGGCGGCTTCCCAATCATGTTCGGTGGGTATTCCCCTGGCGTGAGGGAGAGCGCAAGGGTGAAGATCGGACACACCTCGACAGTCTTTGTGATCTAGGGGTTTCAATCGACACCCACCCAGGTAGGGTCTGGAAGCGTCCAGCTCCCCTTGGAGGAGGTGAGGACCGTGGCAGCCCACGACGACGACATGAACCGCGGCATCCGCCCGGGACGAGGGTCCGACGACCCGGCCGGGCAGATTGCCTACCTTGAGCAGGAGATCGCCGTCCTGCGACGCAAGCTCGCCGACTCTCCGCGACACACGAGGATTCTCGAAGAGCGGATCGTCGAGCTGCAGACCAACTTGGCCGGCGTGTCCGCCCAGAACGAGCGACTCGCCAACACGCTCCGTGAGGCCCGCGACCAGATCGTGGCCCTCAAGGAGGAGGTCGACCGGCTCGCACAGCCCCCGGCCGGCTTCGGAGTCTTCCTCGAAGCCAACGAGGACGGCACGGCCGACATCTTCACCGGCGGCCGCAAGCTCCGGGTGAACGTCAGCCCCAGCGTCGAGCTCGACGAGCTCAGGCGCGGCCAGGAAGTGATGCTCAACGAAGCGCTCAACGTGGTCGAGGCCATGGAGTACGAGCGCGTCGGAGACATCGTCACCCTCAAGGAGATCCTCGAGGACGGCGAACGCGCCCTGGTGCTCGGACACACCGACGAAGAACGAGTGGTGCGGCTCGCCGAACCCCTGCTCGACGTCAACATCCGTCCCGGCGACGCCCTCCTGCTCGAACCCCGCTCCGGCTACGTCTACGAGATCGTGCCCAAGAGCGAGGTCGAGGAACTCGTACTCGAAGAGGTCCCCGACATCGGCTACGAGCAGATCGGCGGTCTGGGCGGCCAGATCGAGATGATCCGCGACGCCGTCGAACTCCCGTACCTCTACCCGGACCTCTTCAAAGAGCACGAACTCCGGCCGCCCAAGGGCGTCCTGCTCTACGGACCGCCCGGATGCGGCAAGACGCTCATCGCCAAGGCCGTCGCCAACTCGCTGGCCAAAAAGGTCGCCGAAGTCACCGGCCAGGCCGCCGGCAAGAGCTTCTTCCTCAACATCAAGGGTCCCGAGCTCCTCAACAAGTACGTCGGCGAGACCGAGCGGCAGATCCGCCTCGTCTTCCAACGCGCACGTGAGAAGGCCAGCGAAGGCACCCCCGTCATCGTCTTCTTCGACGAGATGGAATCCCTCTTCCGCACCCGTGGATCCGGTGTCAGCTCGGACGTGGAGAACACCATCGTCCCCCAGCTGCTCGCCGAGATCGACGGCGTCGAGGGCCTGCAGAACGTGGTCGTGATCGGCGCCTCCAACCGCGAGGACATGATCGACCCCGCCATCCTGCGCCCCGGTCGCCTGGACGTGAAGATCAAGATCGAACGTCCCGACGCCGAGGCCGCCAAGGACATCTTCGGCAAGTACCTCACCGAACGCCTCCCGCTCCACCCCGAGGACCTCGGCGAGCACGGCGGCAGCAAGACGACCACCGTCGAAAGCATGATCCAGACGGCCGTCGAGCACATGTACACGGAATCCGAGGAGAACCGCTTCCTGGAAGTCACCTACGCCAACGGTGACAAGGAAGTCCTCTACTTCAAGGACTTCAACTCCGGCGCCATGATCGAGAACATCGTGGGCCGCGCCAAGAAGATGGCCATCAAGGACTTCCTCGACAACAAGCAGAAGGGCATCCGCGTCTCGCACCTCCTCCAGGCCTGCGTGGACGAGTTCAAGGAGAACGAGGACCTGCCCAACACCACCAACCCGGACGACTGGGCCCGCATCTCCGGAAAGAAGGGCGAACGGATCGTCTACATCCGTACCCTCATCACCGGAAAGCAGGGAGCGGACACCGGACGCTCCATCGACACGGTGGCCAACACCGGTCAGTACCTGTAGAAGACAGGGCGGCTGCGGGTGCCCCCAGTGGGTACCCGCAGCCGACTGCTTTTCAGGCCACGACCGGAACAAAGGCGAGCAAGGCAATGACGCAAATGATCTCCCCACCAGCGCAAAGCCGTTCTAGGCTCTTCGGTACCGCCGAGTCGCGCAGTGCGGGGACGGGCACCGCACACGCACCGGAGCGCCAGCGGTACTTGAGCGACGTCCCCGACCGAGGACGCCGCCGGGCAAGGAGGGCCGCATGACCGTACGGCGAGTAATGGGCATCGAGACGGAGTACGGCATCTCCGTTCCCGGTCACCCCAACGCCAATGCCATGCTCACCTCGTCCCAGATCGTCAACGCCTACGCGGCGGCGATGCACCGGGCCCGACGGGCCCGCTGGGACTTCGAGGAGGAGAACCCGCTGCGCGACGCGCGAGGCTTCGACCTCGCCCGGGAAGCCGCCGACTCCAGCCAGCTCACCGACGAGGACATCGGCCTCGCCAATGTCATCCTCACCAACGGCGCACGGCTCTACGTCGACCACGCACACCCGGAGTACAGCTCCCCCGAAGTCACCAACCCCATGGACGCCGTCCTGTGGGACAAGGCCGGCGAACGCATCATGGCCGAGGCCGCCGAACGCGCGGCCCAACTCCCGGGCGCCCAGCCGATCCACCTCTACAAGAACAACACCGACAACAAGGGCGCCTCCTACGGCACGCACGAGAACTACCTGATGAAGCGGGAGACCCCCTTCTCGGACATCGTGCGCCACCTCACGCCCTTCTTCGTCTCCCGACAGGTCGTCACCGGAGCGGGCCGCGTCGGCATCGGCCAGGACGGACACGAACACGGCTTCCAGCTCAGCCAGCGCGCCGACTACTTCGAGGTCGAGGTCGGCCTGGAGACCACCCTCAAGCGACCGATCATCAACACCCGCGACGAACCGCACGCGGACGCCGAGAAGTACCGCCGCCTGCACGTGATCATCGGCGACGCGAACCTCTCCGAGATCTCGACCTACCTCAAACTCGGCACCACCGCCCTCGTTCTCTCCATGATCGAGGACGGCTTCATCGCCGTGGACCTGGCCGTGGACCAACCCGTCCGCACCCTCCACCAGGTCTCCCACGACCCGACACTCAAGCGCCTGGTCACCCTCCGTAGCGGCCGCACGCTCACCGCCGTCCAGCTCCAGATGGAGTACTTCGAGCTCGCTCGCAAATACGTCGAGGAGCGCTACGGCGCGGACGCGGACGACCAGACCAAGGACGTCCTGGCCCGCTGGGAGGACACCCTCAACCGCCTGGAGAACGACCCGATGAGCCTCGCCGGCGAGCTGGACTGGGTCGCCAAGCGGGAACTCATGGAGGGCTACCGGCGCCGTGACGGCCTCGACTGGGACGCCGCCCGCCTCCAGCTCGTCGACCTCCAGTACGCCGACGTACGGGCCGAGAAGGGCCTCTACAACCGTCTGGCCGCCCGCGGCCGGATCAAGCGGCTGCTGGGCGAGGAGGACGTCGAGCGGGCCCGTACGAAGCCGCCGGAGGACACCCGCGCGTACTTCCGCGGGCGCTGTCTGGAGCAGTACGCGGACGACGTGGCCGCGGCCTCCTGGGACTCGGTGATCTTCGATCTGCCGGGCCGCGACTCCCTGCAGCGGGTCCCAACCCTGGAACCGCTACGCGGAACGCGAAATCACGTCAAGGAGCTCCTGGACCGCTGCCGCACCGCGGAAGACCTGGTCAGGGTGCTCTCGGGCGGCTGAGGGGCGCCCGGATCCGGTGGCGCCCGGCAGGGTGGAAAACCCGGCGTCCGGGAATCATCGAGGTGGTCCCCGTACGTTGTAGGAACTGCGGGGCCGATGTCTGACCCTGCTTGTAGGGTCTGATCAAGAACGTCGAACCGAGCGGGGTGAGGGTTATGGCGACCAAGGACACCGGCGGCGGCCAGCAGAAGGCGACACGCTCTACCGAGGAGGTCGAGGAGGCGCCCGAGGCGCAGGCATCCGAAGACCTCAAGGAGCGCCAGGAGAAGCTGAGCGACGACGTCGACTCCGTACTGGACGAGATTGACGACGTCTTGGAGGAGAACGCAGAGGACTTCGTTCGATCATTCGTTCAGAAGGGCGGCGAGTAACCTTCGAATTGAAGGGTTTCGGGGGGCTCGGGTTGCGAAGCGAAGAGGGTGTGAGGCGCTGTTCGCGGTGCAAGCAATACAGGCCGCGAGCAGCGTTCGCAAAGAACAAGTCCATGCGTGATGGGTTGCAGGCTTACTGCCGGGAGTGCGCGGCCGCGTACCACCAGCAGAGGCAGGTGGCCAAGGGGCGCAACGTCCGCCCCAGAGTGGACGTGCCTGAAGGCCACAAGCACTGCCGTACCTGTGGCGAGACCAAACCGCACAGTGAGTGGACGCGGAACAGTAGTGCCTCGGACGGTCTGGCGACACTCTGCAGGTCGTGCAAGGCGGTGAAGGGTCGGGCGCGTCACCTCAAGCGCCACTACGGCCTTACCGAAGCCGAGCGTGACGAGATGGTCGCCTCTCAGATGGGGCTCTGCGGGATCTGCCTGAAAGCTCCTGCCGTACATGTGGATCACTGCCACAAGACGGGTAGGGTCCGAGGCGTACTGTGCTTCAACTGCAATTCGGCCATCGGCAAGTTGGGCGACGATCCTGACGCCGTGCGCCGGGCCGCCGTTTATTTGGAAGGAATCGCGTGGAAGCCAACACTCGTAGCACCGGGCGTCTACCAGCTGCCTTCCTGACGCCGGGATCCTCGTCCTTCATGGACTTCCTGTCCGACCATCAGCCCGAGATGCTGCCGGGCAGGCGTCAACTGCCGCCCACCCAGGGTGTGATCGAGGCGCCGCACGGGACGACCATCGTGGCCGTGACCTTCCCGGGCGGTGTCGTGCTCGCCGGTGACCGGCGCGCCACGATGGGGAATGTGATCGCCCAGCGCGATATCGAGAAGGTGTTCCCGGCGGACGAGTACTCGGCTGTCGGTATCGCCGGTACGGCGGGCCTGGCCGTCGAGATGGTGAAGCTGTTCCAGCTGGAGCTGGAGCACTTCGAGAAGGTCGAGGGGGCGCAGCTCTCCTTGGAGGGCAAGGCGAACCGCCTGTCGACCATGATCCGTTCCAACCTCGGCATGGCGATGCAGGGCCTGGCCGTGGTCCCCCTCTTCGCCGGCTTCGACGTGGATCGTGACCGGGGCCGCATCTTCTCCTACGACGTGACGGGTGGCCGTTCGGAGGAGCACGGTTTCGCGGCGACGGGTTCCGGTTCGATCTTCGCGCGCGGTGCGATGAAGAAGCTCTACCGTGACGACCTGAACGAGGCGGAGGCCACGACTCTTGTGGTCCAGGCTCTCTATGACGCGGCGGACGACGATTCGGCGACCGGTGGTCCCGATGTCGCGCGCCGGATCTATCCGATCGTCACCGTGATCACCGACGACGGCTTCCGTCGGCTCAATGACGAGGAGTCCTCCGAGATCGCCCGCTCGATCCTGGCGCGGCGCCTGGAGCAGCCGGACGGCCCGCGGGCCGCGCTGCTGTAGTCGGCGCAGGGTTTGGGCAAGGTGATCGTGTGAACTCGACGGAACCCTCCGAAGAAAGGGACGGATAGCCGGTGTCGACGCCGTTCTATGTCTCACCCCAGCAGGCGATGGCCGACCGGGCCGAGTACGCCCGCAAGGGCATCGCGCGCGGCCGCAGCCTGGTCGTGATCCAGTACGCCGACGGCATCGTCTTCGTCGGTGAGAATCCTTCCCGTGCGCTGCACAAGTTCAGCGAGATCTATGACCGGATCGGTTTCGCGGCGGCGGGCAAGTACAACGAGTACGAGAACCTCCGTATCGGTGGCGTGCGTTATGCCGATCTTCGGGGTTACACCTATGACCGGGACGACGTGACGGCTCGCGGTCTGGCGAACGTCTATGCCCAGACGCTGGGCACGATCTTCTCGAGTGCGGCGGAGAAGCCGTACGAGGTGGAGTTGGTGGTCGCCGAGGTCGGCGACACGCCCGAGGGTGACCAGATCTACCGGTTGCCGCACGACGGTTCGATCGTGGACGAGCACGGTTCGGTCGCGGTCGGTGGCAACGCGGAGTTGATCAGCAACTATCTGGATCAGCGTCACGAGGAGGGCATGACCCTCGCGGAGGCGTTGAAGCTGGCCGTTCAGGCGTTGTCGCGTGAGTCGAACGGCACTCAGCGGGACATTCCCGCGGAGCGTCTTGAGGTCGCGGTGCTGGACCGTACGCGTCCGCAGCAGCGCAAGTTCAAGCGGATCGTGGGGCGTCAGCTGTCGCGTCTGCTGGATGCGGACGGTTCGGCGACGGCCACGACGGACGACGCCTCCGACGAGGAGCCTTCCGAGGAGGAGTGACCCCTCCGCGAGGAGGAGTGACACCCGCGCCATCCCGTCCACTGTGTGCCCCGGCCGTCGACTCGGCCGGGGCACAGGGCGTTCAGGAGGCGCTGGGGGGCGCTGTGGAGCCGCGTACGACGAGTTCGACCGGGATGTCGCCCGCGTCGGGTGTGCGGCCCTCCAGGACGGCCAGGAGGGCTCGCATGCCGTGTTCGCCGAAGAGCTCGGCGTTCAGCCGTACGGTCGTCAGCTCGGGGTCGAGGGCGGTGGCGAGGGCGAGGTCGTCCAGGCCGGTGATGGAGAGGTCGTCGGGGACGCGCAGGCCCAGACGCCGGGCGGCCTTGTAGGCGCCGGCGGCGAGTTTGTCGTCGTCGCAGACCACTGCCGTGGGCCGGGGTCCGGGCGCTGCCAGGGCGGTCGTGGCGGCGGTGAGGGCGTCGTCGATGGAGATCGGCGCGCGGGCGGTGCGGACGGATGTGCCAGGTACCGCGCCGATGCGGGTGGCCAGTTCGCGTGCGCGTACCTCGAAGGTCCAGGACGGGACGTCGGCGGCGAGGTGCAGGAACCGGCGGTGGCCGAGGTCGAGGAGGTGCTCGGCGACCTGTCGGACGCCGTCGGTGATGTCCAGGTTGACCGTGGCGGCGCCGAGGCTGCCTTCGGGGTCGCTGTCGAGCATCACCAGGGGCAGCTGGTCGCCGCGGATGGCGGTGAGGGCGTCGGCGGCCATGGAGGAGGCGATGACGCCGTCCAGGGCCGCCTGGGCGGACGCGAAGGGGTCTCTCGCGGGGCCGATGCCCTCGGGGGAGGGGTAGAGGACCACGCCGAAGCCGTGGTCGGCGGCGACACGGGCCGCGCCGGTGTAGACGCCGGCGAAGAATTCGGTGGTCAGCGCGGGCACGACGAGGAGGACGGTGCGGGTGCGGCCCAGGCGGAGGTTGCGGGCGGCGAGGTTGGGTCGGTAGCCGAGGTCGCGGGCGGCTTCCCGGACGCGTTCAGCGGTGGTCTCGGAGACGCGGCCCCGCCATTTGTCGCCGAGCACCAGGGAGACCGCGGCCTGGGAGACGCCGGCGGCCTGGGCGACGTCACGGCTCGTGGGGCGGGTGCTGCCTGGTGCCACCGTCGGGCTGCTCCTTCGGCTGGTTGTTCGTCTGGACTGGTGAACAGCGCACATGGTACGTATGGGAGAAGGAGTTATACGTAAAACTTCGGCGTTGCGGGTGAGGGGAAGCGGACATGGCTGCGGGATACGTGGAGATCCTCAGGGCTCGGCATGCCGCGCGTCTGCTCGCCGGCACGCTGGTGGGCCGGCTGCCGTGCGCGGTGGCCGCGATCGCCATCGTGCTGTTCGTCCGCTCGGAAGGCGGCACGTACAGCCTCGCGGGCGGACTCGCCGCCGCGTACGGGGTCGCCAACGCCGTGGGGCAGCCGCTCCTTGGCCGGTTCGTGGATCTGTACGGGCAGCCGCGCGTCCAGCTGCCCGCGGCGCTCGTCTCCGCGCTCGCCATGTCGGCCTTCGCTTTCACGGGCACCGACCCGTTGGCGCTCGCCTACGCGTGCGTGGCGCTGTCCGGGCTCTTCACGCCTCCTCTGGAGGGTGGTCTGCGGGCGCTGTGGTCCTCGGTGCTGCCCGGTGAGGGTCAGGTGCAGACGGCGTACGCGATGGACGCGGTCGCCCAGGAAGTCATGTTCACCGTCGGGCCGTTGCTGGTGACGCTGTGCGTGTCGTTGTGGTCGGCGCAGGCGGCGCTCGTGCTCATCAATGTCGTCGGTGTGCTGGGCGCCCTCTCGGTGGTCGTGTCGCCGCCTTCGCGCGCGTGGCGTTCGGCGCCGCGTGAGGCGCACTGGCTCGGCGCGTTGCGCTCGCCGGGGCTGCTGGTCCTGCTCGGCGCGTTCCTCGCCGTGGGCATCGCGCTCGGCTCCATCACGGTCGCGGCCGTGTCCTACGCGGACGACCACGGCGGGGACGCGGTGTACGGCTGGCTGATGGCCGGTATCGGCCTCGGTGCGCTCGTCGGCGGCACGGTGTACGGCGCGCGGCAGTGGAGCGGGCCGCCGGAGCGTCGACTGCGGGTGCTGGTCGCTCTTCTGGCGGTGTGTTACGTGCCGCTTGCGCTGACGCCGGGTCCGGTCGCGATGACGGCGCTGACGGCCGTCGCGGGCCTCTTCCTCGCGCCGTGTCTCGCCTGCGCGTTCGTCCTGGTCGACCGGCACGCGCCGCGTGGCACGGTCACCGAGGCGTTCTCCTGGATAGTGACGACGTTCACCGTGGGTTCGTCGGTCGGAACGGGCCTTGCGGGGCCGGTCGTCGAGTGGGGCGGGGCGGTGTGGGGCTTCGTCGTGCCGGGTGCCGCGGGGGCCGTGTCGCTGCTGGTTCTGCTGGCCACCGGACGGGTCCTCGCAGCTCCCGCAGGGGGCGCGGTCGTTGCGGCTTCATCGGAAAATGATCCAAACCGTGCGGTCGAACCCCGTTTCAGCTCAGGGGATCGGGCGTAATGTTCAGTCATGGACCGCCGCATTTTCGGGCTGGAGAACGAGTACGGCGTCACATGTACGTTCAGGGGACAGCGCCGCCTGTCTCCCGACGAGGTGGCGCGGTACCTCTTCCGCCGTGTCGTGTCATGGGGCCGAAGCAGCAATGTCTTTCTGCGGAACGGCGCCCGCCTCTATCTCGACGTGGGATCACATCCGGAATACGCGACACCGGAATGTGACAACGTGACCGAACTGGTCACCCACGACAAGGCCGGCGAGCGCATTCTCGAAGGACTCCTGGTGGACGCGGAACGACGCCTGCACGAGGAAGGAATCGCGGGCGACGTCTACCTCTTCAAGAACAACACCGACTCGGCGGGCAACTCCTACGGGTGCCACGAGAACTATCTCGTCGCCCGGCACGGGGAGTTCTCCCGGCTCGCGGACATCCTCATTCCGTTCCTGGTCACCCGCCAGCTCCTGTGCGGGGCGGGCAAGGTGCTGCAGACCCCGCGCGGCGCGGTGTACTGCGTGAGCCAGCGGGCCGAGCACATCTGGGAGGGCGTCTCCTCGGCGACGACCCGCTCCCGGCCCATCATCAACACGCGCGACGAACCGCACGCGGACGCCGAGCGCTACCGCCGCCTGCACGTCATCGTCGGCGACTCGAACATGTCCGAGACCACCATGCTGCTCAAGGTCGGCGCCACCGACCTGGTGCTGCGCATGATCGAGGCGGGCACCGTGATGCGCGACCTGACCCTGGAGAACCCGATCCGGGCGATCCGCGAGGTCAGCCACGACATCACCGGCCGGCGCAAGGTGCGCCTGGCCAGCGGCCGGGAGGCCTCCGCCCTCGAGGTGCAGCGCGAGTACTACGAGAAGGCCGTGGACTTCGTCGAGCGGCGTGGCATCCGCACCGGCGTCGTGGACCAGGTCCTGGAGCTGTGGGGCCGCACGCTGGACTCGATCGAGGCCGAGGACCTCGACCGGATCGGTACCGAGATCGACTGGGTCATGAAGTACAAGCTGATCGAGCGGTACCGGGCCAAGCACAACATGACCATGTCCCACCCGCGCGTCGCGCAGATCGACCTCGCCTACCACGACATCCACCGTCGGCGCGGTCTGTACTACCTCCTGGAGCGCAAGGGTCAAGCGGCCCGGATCTGCAACGACTTGAAGATCTTCGAGGGCAAGTCCGTGCCCCCACAGACCACTCGGGCCCGGCTGCGCGGCGACTTCATCCGCCGTGCCCAGGAGCAGCGCCGGGACTTCACCGTCGACTGGGTGCATCTCAAGCTCAACGACCAGGCGCAGCGCACGGTGTTGTGCAAGGACCCGTTCCGTTCCGTCGACGACCGGGTGGAGAAGCTGATCGCGGGAATGTGAGAGATGTGAACAACGCGTTCCGGTGACGGACCGGAACGCAACACGGGCGCCGCACGTTTCCAGTGCGGCGCCCTTCTCACGCCGTAGAGTTGCGCGCACGCCATCATCAAGATCGACCGATACGAGGCCTTAACCGTGCGCCGACGCTCCCTACTGATTGCCGTACCCGCAGGACTGGTCACGCTCGCCGGATGCGGTGACGACGACAAGTCCGACTCGAGCAAGGCCAGCGACAGCGCCTCGCCCGCACCCTCGGATTCGGCCTCCGCCTCCGCGCCGCCGCCACCGAAGATCGTCGACGGTCCGCTGCCGGCCATCACGGCGGGCACGAAGCTGGGCGAGAAGCCGACCGTCGCCAAGGGCACCGGCGATCCGTCGAAGGAGCTCGCGGTCAAGACGGTCATCGCGGGAGGCGGCAAGACCGTCGCGGAGAACGACTTCATCCAGGCCCACTACCTCGGCCAGATCTGGTCCACGGCGAAGGTCTTCGACAACTCCTACGACCGCAAGACCCAGTTGGTCATCCAGCTCGCCCAGGGCGGCATCATCGACGGCTGGCGCTACGCCCTGACGGGCAAGAAGGTCGGCAGCCGCGTCGAGTTCTCCGTACCGCCCACCTGGGGCTACGGCACCGAGGGCAACACGCAGGCGGGCATCAAGGGCACCGACACGCTGGTGTTCGTGGCCGACATCCAGGACACGTTCAACGCCAAGAGCTCCGCCAAGGGCACCGACGTCGCCCAGAGCGACGCGAAGCTACCGAAGGTCGGCACCAACACCGACGGCAAGGCGCCCTCCATCGACATCCCCAAGGGGGACGCGCCCACCAAGCTCGTGGCGAAGTACGTCATCGAGGGCGACGGCGACGAGGTCGCGGCCAACTCCAGCGTGCTCGTCCAGTACAAGGGCGTCCTGTGGGACACGGGCAAGGAGTTCGACTCGACGTACAGCCGCAGCGCTCTGACGTCGTTCTCCCTGGAGCAGGTCGTCAAGGGGTGGGCGCAGGGTCTGACCGGGAAGAAGGTCGGCAGCCGCGTCCTCATCGTCATTCCGCCGAGCCTGGGTTACGGCGACAGCCCGCCGGCCGGCAGCGGCATCAAGAAGGACTCCGTGCTGGTCTTCTCGGTCGACATCCTGGCGAAGATGTAGCACCGCTGAGGTGTAAGACTGTGTGTGTTGCCTTTTCGCAGACAAAGCAGGAGCTAGAGACGTGAGCATCGAGAAGCCCGAGATCGACTTCCCGGGCGGCGAGCCCCCGGCGGACCTGGAGATCAAGGACATCTGGGAGGGCGACGGCGCGGTGGCGCAGGCGGGCCAGACCGTCACCGTCCACTACGTCGGCGTGGCCTTCAGCACCGGCGAGGAGTTCGACGCCAGTTGGAACCGCGGCACCCCGTTCCGCTTCCCGCTCGGCGGCGGCCGTGTCATCAAGGGCTGGGACCAGGGCGTCCAGGGCATGAAGGTCGGCGGCCGTCGCCAGCTGACCATCCCCGCGCACCTCGCCTACGGCAACCAGAGCCCGACCCCGGCGATCAAGCCCGGCGAGACCCTGATCTTCGTGGTCGACCTGGTCGGCGTCTGATCGACGGATCCGACCGGACCCGATCAGCCGAGGCCCATGCCTGTCCGGGCATGGGCCTCGGCTTTTGCCGCGCCACCGCGGGGCGGTACGGTCAACGTCCGTAAGCACCATAGGGAGGCGAAGGGCGTCGATGGCCATTGCCAAGGCCGAGCGGCTGATGAACCTGGCGCTGTGTCTGCTCGGGACGCGCAGGCCGCTGAGCAAGCGTGAGCTGCGCGAGTCCATCGAGGCCTATCTGGAGGCCGGCAGCGACGACTCCTTCAACCGGATGTTCGAGCGGGACAAGGACGATCTGCGCGAACTCGGCCTGGTCATCGAGACGGTGGAGAACCTGGACGGCGAGATGGGCTACCTGGCCCGCCGCGACAGCAACCGTCTGCCGCCCATCACCCTCGACGCCGAGGAGGCTGCGGCCCTGGGCCTGGCCGCCAAGGTCTGGCAGCAGGCTCGGCTCGCGGGCGCGGCCAGCGGTGCCCTGCAGAAGCTGCGCGCGGCCGGCCTGCCCGAGGACGTCGATCCCTACGAGGCGCACGGCGCCCTTGAGCCCCGTATCCCTGTGCACGAGGTGGCGTTCGAGCCGCTGATGCTCGCCTGCCGCGACCGCCGCCCGGTCGTCTTCGACTACCGCAAGGCCACCGCCGCCCACCCCGAGCCCCGGCATGTGGAGCCGTGGGCGCTGGAGTGCTGGCGCGGTCACTGGTACCTGGCCGGCTGGGACCGCGACCGCAGCGCGGAGCGGGTCTTCCGGCTCTCGCGGATCACCGGGCGGGTGCGCAGCCGTACGGGCAAGTTCACCGCCGAGATCCCCGATGTCGTCACCGTCCGGGAGACCGTGGCGAGTTGGGCGGGGGAGAACGCCGACCGATCCGCGCTGATCCGGCTGCGCACGGGCTCCGGTTACCCCCTTCGGGCGAAGGCCACCTCGGTGCGGGAACTCGGCGACGGCTGGGACGAGTTGGAGATTCCGTACGGGCACGGGCTGGACGCCTGGCTGGTGGAGTTCGGGCCGGACGTGGTGGTCCTGGAGCCGGCCGAGCTGCGCGCGGACGTGGTGGACCGGCTGCGTGCCGTGGCCAAGGGCTGAGGGGGAGCGGACAACACAGTGGCAGGAAAACCGGTCAGGCCGGCCAGCGCCATCGACCAGACCCGGCGGATGCTCTCGCTGGTGACGTATCTGCGGGAGCGGCCCGGCGCGCGCGTCGAGGACGTCGCCCGCGCGTTCGGGATCACCGAGGACGAGCTGGTCTCCGACCTCGATGTGCTGCCCATGTGCGGCACCAGCTTCCGGGGCGGCGACCTCCTCGACATCGACACCGACGGCGACCGCATCTGGTGGCACAACCCCGCCGCCCTCGGCGAGGAGGCGGCCGAACCGCTGCGGCTGGCCGCCGACGAGGCGACCGCGCTGCTGGTGGCGGGCCGGGCCGTGTCCACCCTGCCGGGGCTGCGCGAGAGCGACCGGCAGGCCCTGCTGCGGGCCACCGCCAAGGTGGAGACCGCGGCCGGCGAGGCCGCGGGCGCAAGCTCCCGCCTCTCGGTGACCTTCGAGGCCGAGGGCGGCGTCTTCGCGGACGTCGACCGGGCCATCTCCGAGCGCCGCCGGCTGTGGATCCGCTACTACTCGCCGGCCCGCGACGAGCTCACCGAGCGCGAGATCGACCCCATCCGCCTGGTCAGCGTCGGACACACCTACGTAGAAGCGTGGTGTCGGCGCTCCGAGGCGCGCCGCACCTTCCGGCTCGACCGGGTCGCCGAGATCCGCATCCTGGACGAGCCGTCCGCGCCCCCCGAGATGGAGCTGCGGGACCTCTCCGAGGCGCTGGTGCAGCCCGCCGCCGAGGACCCGGAGGTCGTCGTGGAGGTCGGCCCTGGCGGGCGCTGGGTCGCCGAGTACTACCCGCACGACAGTGCGGATGAGCTTCCGGACGGCGGGCTGCGTATTACTCTGCGCACCCCAGACCCGACCTCTCTGCGACGCCTGGCGCTGCGGCTCGGACGGGACGGCCGCATCGTCTCGCCGCACGACCTCGCCGACAGCGCCCGCCAGGCGGCCCGGGAGGCGCTCGCGGCGTACGACGGCGTCGAGCCGCGGGACGCGCAGGGCGCCGGCACGGTTCACGACGGGACCTTCGACAAGCACCACGACAGGCAGGAGCAGGGGCTTTGAGCGAGTCGTCGATGTCTGGTGTGCAGGACGCGGAAGTGCAGGACATGTCGGTGGCGTCGGCCTTCGCGGGGATGCGGAGCGTTTCCCCGGTGACGTTCCGGGCCGGCTGCCCGGAGTGCCGGGGCAGTTTCGAGCTCACCGCGAGCGCCCTGCGCCTGGCCATCGGCGCCACGAGCCGCACCACCTTCTACTCCTTCACCTGCCCCGACTGCGACAGCCTGGTCCGCAAGCCGGCGGGGGAGCGGATCGTCGAGCTGCTGACGGGCGGCGGGGTCAAGACCCTGCGTCTGCACTCCGCCCTCTAGACCCTCTAGGCTCGCCTCCATGTTCTGGCCGATGTTCGCGGTAGCTGTGGGTTTTCTGGGCCTCGCGGTCCTCGGAGTGCTGGCCGTCCGGGTCTTTTTGGAGGCGCGGCGCCTGGGACTGCAGGTGACGGAGGCCGCACGCCGGATCAACCGGGCCGCCGAGGACCTGGAGAAGGCCGCGGTGAGCACCGCGCGCACTGTCGACTCTCTGTGAGCCCCACTGTGCGGGGCGTGTGAGTCGTGCGCCGGAGGCGTTTTGGGTCACTTCGGCCTGTCACCCTTGCCACTGCGGCAGGTACGCTGCTGGTCGCGGCCCGGCGAACGAGGCGCGGACCGCGGACCGGGAGTACGCACGGGGATTGCCTGACGTTTACCCCTGAGCGTTACGATCGCTGCCAGCACGGTTGATCGGACAGATGTCCGACCGATCGGACAGCACCCCCACCCAGCCGCCTCGGTGAGAAGGTAAAGACTTATGTTCGGAAGGCTCGGAGCCCCCGAGATCATTCTCATCCTCGTCGTCATCATCCTGCTCTTCGGCGCGAAGAAGCTTCCGGACATGGCCCGTTCGCTCGGCAAGTCCGCGCGCATCCTCAAGAGCGAGGCCAAGGCGATGAAGGACGAGGGCAACAACAGCTCCGCCACCGCCCAGGCGCCCACCACCGGTGAGCAGACGCAGGCGCCGCGCACCATCCAGGCCTCCCCCGGAGACGTGACCAGCTCGCGTCCGGTCACCGAGCCGACGGACACCACGAAGGCCTGATGCCGGGCCGGTGACCTCCGGCCCGCCGCACGAGATGGGAACGTGGGTTGCTGAAGCCTGCCCGCAAGAAGGAGAGGGACCCCGAGGGGCGGATGCCCCTCGCGGAACACCTTCGTGAGCTCCGCAACCGGCTCGCGAAGGCGATGCTGGCCATCGTTGTCGTCACGGCCGTGGCTGCCTTCTTCTACAACGACATCGTCAACATCATCACCAAACCGGTGCTCGACTCGGTCGGCTGCGGCCAGACCTTCGAACAGTTGGCGAAATCCAGCGACAAGACTCACCAGTGTGCGCAGATCACGATCAACGGTCTGCTGACGCCGTTCACACTGGCTCTGAAGGTGTCGCTGATGGCCGGCGTCGTGCTGGCCTCCCCGGTGTGGCTCTACCAGCTGTGGGCCTTCGTCGCCCCCGGCCTGCACCGCCACGAGCGCAAGTACGCCTACGCGTTCGTCGGCACCGGCGTACCGCTGTTCCTCGGCGGCGCCTACTTCGCCTACCGGGTGCTGCCCACCACGGCGAAGGTGCTCATCGGCTTCACGCCGAAGGACGTCAACAACCTGCTGCCGCTGGACGACCTGCTCGACCTGGTCACCCGCATGGTGCTCGTCTTCGGCCTCTCCTTCGAGCTGCCGCTGCTGCTGATCATGCTCAACCTCACCGGGGTGCTGACCGGCCGGCGGATGCTCGGCTGGTGGCGCGCGATGATCATGGGCATCACCGTGTTCGCGGCCGTCGCGACACCGAGCACGGACCCGCTGACCATGCTGGCGCTCGCCGGCCCGATCTGGGTCCTGTACTTCGCCGCGGTCGTCTTCTCGCTGGTCAACGACCGGCGCAGGCGCCGCCGCGAGGCCGAGGGCCCGGACGACGACGAGGCCTCCGACCTGGACCTCACCCCCGAGGACATCGGCGAGATCGAGACCGTCTCCGCCACCCGCGCCCTGCCCGAACAGGCGACCACGGACCGGGTCAACGGCTACGACGACGTGACCTGACGCTCTCTCAGTCACCCTCACCGCGGATCGCGGCCGGGGCGCCCACCGGGCGCACCCGGCCGCTCTCGCGTCGGGACCGGGCTCGCCGGTCTGCGTGAGCAGTTCCCGTTCCGGGCGCTGAGCTGCGGGGATCCGGGGTTTGCCAGGGGCGGATACGGATAATGATCGTCCTGTTGTCAGTGGGGCCCGGTACGCTCGAAAGCACGATGACAGAGGACCTCTCACCGGCCGAGCGGTACGCGGCTGCCCGCAGTCGCGCTGCCGAGCAGGCCACCGCGCTCGCCGACTTCCGCGAGATGTACGACTTCGGCCTCGACCCCTTCCAGATCGAGGCCTGCAAGGCGCTCGAGGCGGGCAAGGGCGTGCTGGTCGCGGCTCCCACCGGATCGGGCAAGACGATCGTGGGCGAGTTCGCCGTCCACCTCGCCCTCCAGCAGGGCAAGAAATGCTTCTACACGACACCCATCAAGGCGCTGTCGAACCAGAAGTACGCCGACCTGTGCCGCCGCTACGGCGCGGACAAGGTCGGCCTGCTCACCGGCGACAACAGCGTCAACTCCGAGGCGCCGGTGGTCGTGATGACCACCGAGGTGCTGCGGAACATGCTGTACGCGGGCTCGCAGACCCTCCTGGGCCTCGGCTACGTGGTCATGGACGAGGTGCACTACCTCTCCGACCGCTTCCGCGGCGCCGTATGGGAAGAGGTGATCATCCACCTGCCGGAGTCCGTGACCCTGGTGTCCCTGTCGGCGACCGTGTCGAACGCCGAGGAGTTCGGCGACTGGCTCGACACCGTCCGCGGCGACACCGAGGTGATCGTCTCCGAGCACCGGCCCGTGCCGCTGTTCCAGCACGTGCTCGCCGGACGCCGGATGTACGACCTCTTCGAGGAGGGCGAGGGCAGCAAGAAGGCCGTCAACCCCGACCTCACGCGGCTGGCCCGCATGGAGGCGCAGCGCCCGTCCTACCAGGACCGCAGACGCGGCCGTGCCATGCGCGAGGCCGACCGGGAGCGGGAGCGCAGACAGCGCTCGCGGGTGTGGACCCCGAGTCGCCCCGAGGTCATCGAGCGCCTCGACTCCGAGGGCCTGCTGCCCGCCATCACGTTCATCTTCAGCCGCGCCGCCTGCGAGGCCGCCGTACAGCAGTGTCTGTTCGCCGGGCTGCGGCTCAACGACGACGAGGCGCGGGAGAAGGTCCGCGCCATCGTCGAGGAGCGCACGGCGTCCATCCCGAACGAGGATCTGCACGTCCTCGGGTACTACGAGTGGCTGGAAGGCCTTGAGCGGGGCATCGCGGCCCATCACGCGGGCATGCTGCCGACGTTCAAGGAGGTCGTCGAGGAACTGTTCCTGCACGGGCTCGTGAAGGCCGTGTTCGCGACCGAGACCCTGGCGCTCGGCATCAACATGCCCGCGCGCTCGGTGGTGCTGGAGAAGCTCGTCAAGTGGAACGGGCAGGAGCACGCCGACATCACCCCCGGCGAGTACACGCAGTTGACCGGGCGCGCGGGCCGGCGCGGCATCGACATCGAGGGCCACGCGGTCGTGCTGTGGCAGCGGGGCATCAGCCCCGAGCACCTCGCGGGCCTGGCCGGCACGCGCACGTACCCGCTGCGCTCCAGCTTCAAGCCGTCGTACAACATGGCGGTCAACCTGGTCGAGCAGTTCGGCCGGCACCGCTCGCGTGAGCTCCTGGAGACGTCCTTCGCGCAGTTCCAGGCCGACAAGTCGGTCGTCGGGATCTCGCGCCAGGTGCAGCGCAACGAGGAGGGCCTGGAGGGCTACAAGGACTCCATGACCTGCCACCTCGGCGACTTCGACGAATACATGACCCTGCGCCGCGAGCTCAAGGACCGTGAGAACGAACTGGCGAAGCAAGGCGCGGTCGAGCGACGGGCCGAGGCAGCCGTGGCGCTGGAGAAACTGAAGCCGGGAGACGTCATCCACGTCCCGACCGGCAAGTACGCGGGCCTGGCGCTGGTGTTGGACCCGGGACTTCCGGCCGGCCGGTCCAACGGCCACCGCGGCTTCGAGCACCACGACGGGCCGCGCCCGCTAGTCCTGACCGCCGAGCGGCAGGTCAAGCGGCTCGCGTCGATCGACTTCCCGGTGCCGGTCGAGGCACTGGAGCGGATGCGGATCCCGAAGTCCTTCAACCCGCGCTCACCGCAGTCCCGTCGCGACCTCGCCTCCGCGCTGCGCACCAAGGCCGGACACATCCCGCCGGAGCGGGCCCGCAAGAAGCGCGCCCAGGCGGCCGACGACCGGGAGATCGCTCGGCTGCGTACGGCGATCCGGGCGCACCCGTGCCATGGGTGCAACGACCGTGAGGATCACGCGCGTTGGGCCGAGCGGTATCACCGGCTGATGCGGGACACCTCGCAGCTGGAGCGGCGGATCGAGGGCCGGACCAACACGATCGCGCGGACCTTCGACCGGATCGTGGCGTTGCTGACCGAGCTGGACTATCTGCGGGGTGACGAGGTCACCGAGCACGGCAAGCGGCTGGCGCGGCTGTACGGCGAGTTGGATCTGCTGGCGAGTGAATGCCTGCGGGCGGGTGTGTGGGAAGGGCTCGGGCCCGCCGAACTCGCCGCGTGTGTTTCTGCGTTGGTGTACGAGGCGCGGGTCGGGGACGATGCGATGGCTCCGAAGGTGCCGTCCGGTAAGGCCAAGGCCGCGCTGGGGGAGATGGTGCGGATCTGGGGGCGGCTGGACGCCCTTGAGGAGGACTTCCGGATCAGTCAGACCGAGGGGGTCGGTCAGCGGGAGCCTGATCTTGGGTTTGCCTGGCCTGCGTATATGTGGGCGTCCGGGAAGGGGCTGGATGAGGTGCTGCGGGAGGCGGAGATGCCGGCCGGGGACTTTGTTCGGTGGTGCAAGCAGGTGATCGATGTGCTGGGGCAGATCTCGGCGGCATCCGCGGCGGAGGGGTCGACTGTGGCGAAGGCTGCGCGTAAGGCGGTTGATCAGTTGTTGCGGGGTGTGGTCGCCTACTCGTCGGTTGGGTGACCTGATTCGTTGGCGGGTGCGGGTTGTCTGTGGCTGGTCGCGCAGTTCCCCGCGCCCCTGGCGGCGTTGTCCTACCCTCGGTTCAGATATGAGCGCCAGCCTCCGTACTGGGTGATGTCCTCGGCGTTCGTCAGGGCCGTCGGTTCGCAGAGGAAGCCGGGGGTGCTTGTGCCGTCCGCCAGCTCCACACTGCCCAGCGTCATCGGGCGGGGGAGTGCGGCCAACAGACGGCCCAGGCCCGCTGCTGGTAGACGCCACACCTCCGTCTCGATGGCGGCGCCGCCCTCCCCTACATGCACCAAGCCCGGCTTTGGTGGGGTCGTCGCGAGGGCGTGCAGGCGGTAGACCGGGGCCGTTGTCGTTGTGCGGTCCAAGCGGGCGCCCAGGGACAGGAGTTGGGGGTTCAGGGGCTGGCCCGTCAGATGGGCGCCCACCACTGCGATACATGTCTCCGGTTCCAGCAGGCGCGCGATGGCGCCCAGGCGGTCCTCCGTGAACGCCGGGCCGATCAGCATGACGCCGAAGGGGAGGCCGTTGACCTCGCCCGATGGGACGGACAGCGCGGCCAGGTCGAAGAGGTTCGTGGAGTTGGTGAAGCGGCCCAGGCGGGCGTTGGTGCCCAGGGGGTCGGCGGCTACCTCGGAGAGGGTGGGGTGGCCCGGGGTCGTGGGGAGCAACAGGGCGTCCGCGTCGGCCAGTTCGGTGAGGGCGCGAGAGCGGAGTGCGGCCAGGCGGTCCAGGTCCGTGTAGAGGCGGTGGGCGGGGATGTCTCGGGCTCGGGTGATGATGCCGGTGACTGTGGGGTCCAGGCCGGGTGTGCCGTCTGCCATTGCTTTGTCGATAAAGCTCCCCACCGCCGTGTAGCGCTCGGCCACGAACGCGCCCTCGTACAGCATCGCGGCCGCCTCCGTGAAGGCGGAGAGGTCGAGGGTGCGGATGTCCGCGCCCGCTGACCTCAGTCGGGCCACGGCCGCCTCGTACGCCTCCGGCCAGCTCTCGTCCAGTTCGCCCAGTTGGCCGGGGGAGGGGATCGCCACGCGCCATGGGCCCGGGGCGCGCTGGGGGAGCGGGGGGAGGTGGCGGGTCGGTGGGGACGTCATGAAGGACAGGGCCTGTTCCGCCTCCGGGAGGGTGCGGGCGAAGACCGTCACGCAGTCCAGGGACGCGCAGGCCGGGACCACGCCCTCCGTCGGGACCAGGCCGCGGGTCGGCTTGATGCCGACGATGCCGTTGAAGGCGGCCGGGACCCGGCCGGAGCCCGCCGTGTCGGTGCCGAGGGCGAAGTCGACGATGCCCAGGGCCACGGCGACCGCCGAACCGGAGCTGGAGCCGCCGCTGATCCGGGTCGGGTCGACGGCGTTGCGGACGGCCCCGTGGGGTGAGCGGGTGCCGACCAGGCCGGTCGCGAACTGGTCGAGGTTCGTGGCGCCCAGGACCAGTGCGCCTGCCGCCCTGAGGCGGGCCACCACCGGCGCGTCCGTCTCCGGGGTGTACGCGTACGCCGGGCAGCCCGCTGTGGTCGGGAGGCCGTGTATCGCGGGGTCGATGAGCGGGGCGAGGACCGCGGCCTGCGGAGAGGCGGTCGCCTTGTCGAGGATGTGGCGCAGCGTGTAGGCGGCGTCCGCGGAG
>NZ_JBSFLV010000151.1:0-21934 GCF_053599215.1 Streptomyces sp. NPDC001002
CCCGGCCGGGAAGCGGGCCGCGCCGCCCGCCGCCGGGCGGCGCGGGCGGCGGCGCGAGAACCTCGCAGGCTATCTCTTCATGTCGCCGTGGATCGCGGGGTTCCTGCTGCTCACCGCAGGGCCGATGATCGCATCGCTCTACTACGCGTTCACCAGCTACAACCTGTTCACGCCGCCCAAGTGGGTGGGCCTCGACAACTTCACGACCATGTTCCAGGACCCGCGCTGGCAGAAGTCGGTCGAGGTCACGCTGAAGTACGTCGTCGTGGCCACCCCGCTCAAGCTGCTGCTCGCGCTCGGTGTCGCCCTGCTGCTTGCCCAGAAACGGCGCGGCGAAGGGCTGTACCGCGCCGCGTTCTACCTGCCCTCCCTCATCGGCGCCAGCGTCTCCGTGGGCTTCGTCTGGCGGGCGCTGTTCTCCGACGACGCCGTCGTGGACCGTACGCAGAAGATCTTCGGGGTCGACGTCGGCGGCTGGATCGGGAATCCGGACTACGTCCTGTACTCCCTGGTGGCGCTGAGCATCTGGCAGTTCGGGGCGCCGATGGTGATCTTCCTGGCCGGGCTCAAGCAGGTCCCGCGGGAGCTGTACGAGGCCGCCGAGGTGGACGGGGCCGGTCCGCTGCGGCGGTTCTGGAACATCACGCTGCCGATGATCTCGCCGGTGCTGTTCTTCAACGTGCTGCTGGAGTCCATCCACGCGTTCCAGGTGTTCGGCTCCGCGTATGTCGTCTCCGACACCCGGTGCGGGCCCGCCGACGCCACGCTCGTCTACACCTGTTACCTCTACCAGAAGGGCTTCAAGGAGGCCCAGATGGGCTTCGCCTCCGCGATGGCCTGGACGCTGGTGGTCGCGGTCGCGCTCGTCACGGCGGTCCTGTTCTGGTCGCAGAAGAAGTGGGTGCACTACGAGGAGGCCGCCAAGTGACCAGTGTCATCAGCCCTGTTCGGCGCGGCGCGAACGAGGGCCGGCGCAGCGAGCGGCGGCGCACCGGATCGCTCGTCTGGCACGTGGGCGCGCTCGTCCTGCTCGCCGTGGTCCTGTATCCCGTGATCTGGGTGCTCGGTGCCTCGTTCAAGCCGAGCAAGGACATCATCGCCGGCCTCGACCTGCTGCCCGCCAAGCCGATCTGGTCGAACTTCTCCGGGCTCGCCGACGGTATCTCCGGCATCTCCATCAGCAGCTTCTTCGTCAACTCCCTGATGTACGCGGTCCTCGCGGTGATCGGCGTCGTCGTGTCCAGCTCGCTGACCGCCTACGCCTTCGCCAAGATCCGCTTCGCCGGGCGGAATCTGCTCTTCACGCTCATGATCGGCACGCTGCTGCTGCCGTACCACGTGCTGCTCATCCCGCAGTACGTGATGTTCCGCAAGCTCGAACTCGTCGACACCCTGGTGCCGCTCGTGGCGGGCAAGTTCCTTGCCACGGAGGCGTTCTTCGTCTTCCTGATGGTGCAGTTCATGCGCGGGTTGCCGCGCGAGCTGGACGAGGCTGCCAGGCTCGACGGCTGCGGCCATCTGCGGACCTACTGGTCGATCGTGCTGCCGCTGTGCCGGCCCGCCGTCATCACCGCCGCCATCTTCACCTTCATCAACGCGTGGAACGACTTCATGGGGCCGTTGATCTACCTCAACACCCCCTCCAAATACACCGTTTCGCTCGGTCTGATGATGTTCCGCGACCAGGAGGGCATCTCCAACTACGGCGGCATGATCGCGATGTCGCTCGTGGCGCTGGTACCGGTCATCGCCTTCTTCATGGCCTTCCAGCGGTACCTCATCGACGGCATGGCGACCTCCGGACTGAAGGGCTGAGGCGGACACCATGGCCCAGGCGCGAGTGAAAGCGCGTAACGAAGCGCGTAACGAAGCTCGTAAGGAAGCGCGCAAGGAATCGGTGCTCGCCGAACGGTTCGCGGTCTTCGCCGAATGTCTGCTCACCGGGGTCTGGATCGCCGTGGCCTCGCTGGGAGTTGTCACCTACCCGGCGGCAATCGCCGCCGGGGCACGGCATCTTCGGCGGCGGACGGCTCATCAGGCGGGTGGCTGGCGGGAGTTCGTCGACGACTTCCGTACGGCCGTGCGCGGCGGGTGGGTCGTCGGGCTCGCGGGTTGGGCCGCGGTCGGCGCGGTCTGGGTGGACGTCCTGGCCGCGCGGGCCGGGGTTCCCGGCGGGCGGTTCGTCGGGGCCGTCGGCGTCTTCGCGCTGATCGGACTCGTCGTGGCCCTGCTGCGGGCGGCGGCCGTGTGGACGCCGGGTGCCGCCTGGCGAGGGCTGCTCGCGGACGCCGGGCGGCGGACGGTGCTGGATCCCGCCGGGTCCTTCCTGGTCGTCTGCGGGCTGGCCGTCGTCAGCCTGACCGCTCTGTTCGTCGCGCCGCTCGCGGTCCCCGTTCTCGGGGCGCTGGTCGCGGCGGCCGTCGCGGTGGAGGAGCGGCACCGGCGCCGCTGACGGGCGGTCTCCTCGACGAAGGCCGGCGTCCCGGGTGCCGTGTCTCGGTATGTCATGCCCCTGACTAGTTGTGGAAAGGAAGGTCATGTCTCCCATCCCTCGCAGGTCCCTTCTCAAGGCGGCCGCCGTCGCCGGAGCCGCCGCGCAGTTCAGCTGGGCGCTGGGCGCCAGGGACGCGCAGGCCGCGCCCGGCGCCGAGGCCGTCGATGCCGATCCGGTGACCCTGGACTGGCTGGAGGACGGCGGTCTCGGTGCCGCCCCGGGCTCCACTGTCGGTGTCCCGTGGCCGAAGGGCGCGTACCCGGCCGACCAGACCTTCGCGCTGACGGACGCGGACGGCGAGGCCGTGCCCGTGCAGTCCTGGCCGATCGCCTACTGGCCCGACGGTTCCCTCAAGTGGTCGGCGCACGCGGTGAGTTCGGGCACCGGCAAGCTCACCCTCGCGGCCGGTACGGCGAGTGCCCCCGAGAAGAAGGTCACCGTCGACCGGAGCGGCGGCAGCATCGACGTGTCGACCGGGGTCATCGACGTGAAGATCGGCAAGTCCGGGTCCACGCTGGTGAAATCGGTGCGGCGCGGCTCGACGGAGATCGCCAGGAACGGGCGGCTCGTGCTGCTGCGGCAGCCCGAGATCGAGGACGGCGACCAGGGCACGGTCAAGTACGAGCGCTTCGAGAGCGCCATCGGCGCGGTGACCGTCGAACAGGACGGCCCCGTCCGGGCAGTGGTCCGCATCGACGGCAAGCACCGCAAGGGCGACCGGAGTTGGCTGCCGTTCTCCATCCGGTTGTACTTCTACGCCGGTGCCGACTCCTTCCGCATGGTGCACACCGTCACCTTCGACGGGAAGCAGGAACCCGGCAAGGCGAGCGGGGACTTCATCCGCGGGCTCGGCGTCCGTTTCGGCGTCCCGATGCGCGACGAGGCCTACGACCGGCACATCCGCATCGGCGGCGAGGGCACCGGTCTGCTGCGCGAGGCGGTCAAGGGCATCACCGGACTGCGCCGCGACCCGGGCGCGGCCGTGCAGGCGGCGCAGTACGCGGGACAGAAGCTGCCCGACCCGGCCACCTGGGACCAACGGGTCACCACCCGCCTCCAGTACATCCCCGAGTGGGGCGACTACACCCTCTCCCAGCTCTCCGCCGACGGCTTCACCCTGCGCAAACGCACCAAGAAGGGGCACGGCTGGATCGGCGCCGGCGGTGGCCGGCGGGCCTCCGGGTTCGGATACGTCGGTGGCGCGAGCGGCGGATTCTCCTTCGGGCTGCGGGACTTCTGGGAGAAGCACCCCGCCCAGCTCGACATCCGCGACGCCCAGACCGACGAGGCCGAGGTCACCCTCTGGCTCTGGTCACCCGAGGCGCAGCCCATGGACCTGCGCTTCTACCACGACGGCATGGGCCAGGACACGTTCGCCGAACAGCTCCAGGGCCTGGAGATCACCTACGAGGACTACGAACCCGGGTTCGGCACCCCGTACGGCATCGCCCGTACCTCCGAACTCCTCTTCTGGGCCAACGAGTCGACACCCTCGGCGGAGGCGCTGGCTCAACAGGTCGAGGCGGTAAGGGTGTTGCCGCAGCTGGCCGCGCCGCCGAAGCAGCTCATCAAGGCGAAGGTCTTCGGACCGGGTCTGTACTCCGAGCCGGACCGCTCGACACCCGCCAAGGCGAAGATCGAGGACCACCTCGACTTCCTCTTCACCTACTACAAGGACCAGGTGGAGCAACGCCGTTGGTACGGCTTCTGGGACTACGGCGACATCATGCACACCTACGACACCGTCAGACACCAGTGGCGGTACGACATCGGCGGCTACGCCTGGGACAACTCCGAGCTCTCGCCCGACCTTTGGCTCTGGTTCGCGTACCTCCGCTCGGGCCGCGCCGACATCTTCCGGTTCGCGGAGTCGATGACCCGGCACACGGGTGAGGTGGACGTGTACCACCTGGGGGAGTGGGCGGGGCTCGGCACCCGGCACGGTGTGCAGCACTACGCCGACAGCGCCAAGCAGCAGCGCATCGCCAACACCACGTACCGCCGCTACTACTACTTCCTCACCGCCGACGAGCGGGTCGGCGATCTCATGCACGCCAACGTCGATTCCGACGAGACGTTCCTCGTCCTCGACCCGATCCGCAAGATCCGCACCGAGCCGTACACGCCCGACCGGCACGCTCTGTCGATCGGCTTCGGTACGGACTGGAGCGGGCTGGTGTCGGCGTGGTTGACCGAGTGGGAGCGGAGGGGGCCGAAGTGGGAGAAGGCGCGGGCGCGGGTGCTGTCCACGATGTCGACGATTGCTGCGCAGCCGAACGGGTTTGTGCAGGGGAGTGGGTTGTACGACCTGGACACGGGTCGGTTTGCGATCGCCGCGGCCCCTGTTGTTTCCGTGTCTCACCTCTCGGCCGTCTTCGGACTCAACGAGTTGTGCGCCGAGTTGATCGACCTGGTGGACATGCCCGCGTTCAACGAGGCGTACTTCGACTACTGCCGGTACTTCAACGCCAGCAAGGCGGAGCAGGCCGCCCGTTATGGCTCCAACTTCGGGACTCTGTTGTTGTTCCAGGGGCACTCGCGGCTCGATGCGTACGCGGCTGTCCAGACGGGGGATGCTGCGCTGGCCAAGCGGGCGTGGGTGAAGTTCTACGGTTCTGATGGGTACATGGAGTCCTCGCCTTGGAAGACGGAGGAGTTGAGCGGGCCGGTTGCTCTGGTTGCCGGTAGTGAGGCGCGGTGGGTGTCCACGAATGACACCGCGTTGTACGGGCTTGCCGCGATCGAGAATTTGGCGTTGCTCGGGGACAAGATGCCTTCGTAGTCAGTCGGGTGCGGGTTCGTTGTGGCTGGTCGCGCCCCGCGGCGGAGCCGCTAATGTCACCGCCCCGCGCCCCTGGGTGGGGTGCGGGGAACTGGACTGGAGTGCTCGGCTAGTTCATCTTGCCCAAGGCCTCTCGTGCCTGGCGGACGTTTCTGATGCGTTGTTCGTATGTCGCGCCTAGGGCTAGCAGGAGGAAGCCGGCGAGGGCCGGCGGTGCCCAGCGGGGGAGGGCGCCGGTCAACTGGACCAGGTATGGGGCCAGTTCGTGGAGTGTGACCAGGGTGAGGACCGCGCCGCCGAGCACCAGTGGCGCTTGGAGGCGGTGGCGGGCGCCCAGCAGGGTGAGGAGGAGTGCTGTCGTACCCAGCAGCAAGGGGCGCAGGTATTCCGGGTCCGTCCAGGCCGCGGCCAGGCTCGGCAGGAGGGTGGCGGCGAGGCCGGGGCCGTACGCCGTCCAGGAACTGGTCCGTGGATTGCGGCTCCGGCGCAGGTGGCCGATCAGCAGCGCCGGGACGGTGACCGGGAGCGTGTACGCCTCCGGGACTCCGATGCGCCAGGCCGCCAGGCGCACCCAGGCGGCCAGGACGAACAGGGCGACGGATGCGTAGCCGACGGCGCGGCGGTCCGGGCGGAGCGCCACGCCCGCGGTGATCACCGCGCACAGGCCTACCACCAGGGCCAGCATCGGCGGATCGACGACGGTCAGCCCCACCGCGAGCAGCCCGGCCACCCCACCCGTCACCTCGATCGGCACGGTCGCGGGGGAGTGGCCGAGGCGTGCGGCGAGAAGCGCGGCGGCCACGGGGACCGCCAGCACCAACAGGGCGACGTGCTGCGACGGCCAGCCGGCGGCGACACCCGACGCGACGGCCAGCGCGGCGGCGTAGACGAGTGCGCTCGGTGCCATCACCGGTGTGAGGTGCCGGAGTTGCTTGAGCCAGGAGGCTCCCGCGAACAGTGCCGTGAGGGCGGACAGGATGGTCAAGGTCGCTGTCTGCGAGGCGAGTGCGGTGAAGGAGAGGGTGAGGGAGGTGAGCAGTGCGAGGAGGGTGAGGAGCAAGGTGGTTGGCTGCGTGGGTAGTTGGGCGGAGGCCGTCTGCCGGCCTTCCCGCTCGTGTATCCACGCGAGCGCCGCGAGAGCTCCCGCCGTCGTACCGCCCTGGATCAACAAGCCTGCCGTGTAAGGCAGTTCGAGCACCGCGGGGAGCACGAGGATCGTCGTCCATGCCAGGGTCAAGGCGGCGATGACGGCCCGTGGGCGCCACGTCGTGTCACGAACCGCCAGCAGCAGTACGGCGGTGACGATCGCGAGGATCGCCGGTACCGCCACCGCGTGCGGCGGCCAGGGTGAGTCGAGGGTCAGTGCGGTGCGTGCGTCGGACGGGGCGCCGGACCAGGCGCGGGCCGTCCAGGAGGCGGGGCCGAGGAGGGTGAGGGTGACCAGGGGGACGGCCCAGAGCAGGGCCAGGGCCTGGACGCCGGCGGACGCGAAGGCGAATCCGCGCCGTACCTGCTCGGGGAGCGAGGTCCGCCAGGTCGCCAACAGGGCGACCGCGCACAGGAGATGAGCCGGTACGGTCCAGTCGGCCGGCAGGGACACGCGCAGGATGCCGCCGGCCGCGGTGACCAGCAGTAGGCCCGACGCCACTGCGCCACTCGCGGCGGTGACCGGCTGCCGCAGGCGCCATGCGGCGCCGAGCGCGATCACCGCCGCGAGGACGAGGAGCGCCGCCGCACGGGCGGCGGCGCTCGGGCCGGCTGCGTCCCAGGAGAGCCAGCCGGCCGCCCATGCGCCGAATCCGCCCGTGGCGCACGCGCTGACGGCGGCGACGAGACGGACGGATTTGGCGGTGTTCCACAGCGCCACGATCGTGTCGAGACCGGCCGTCACCAGGAGCGCGGCCGTGATGCCGTACGCACCCGCGTCCGTCGCGATCGCCCAGAGAAGCAGCGGGAGTTGGGCCGAGAGCACGGCCGAGGGGAGAGGCAGGCGCAGTGCGCCGGTGACCTTCAACAGCCCGTACGCCGTCCACAGCGCCGCCAGTGCCGTCGCCGCGAGAGCCGCGTACGCCGTGCCGTCGGTGCCGGTGAACACCACCTCGTGCAGCGCGTACGCGTCGAGGATCGTGAGCGCCAGGCCCAGTCCCGCCACCGACTCGGCCGTCGACCGCAGGCCCCGCTTCAGCAGTGCCACCGGCACCGCGAGCGCGGCCAGCGTGACCGCGCCGAGTACCAAGGACCGGCCGGCGATGCCCATGTGCCCCCAGCTGACCAGAGTGAACGCGATCGCCGCGATGGTGAGGAGCACGCCGCCGAGGACGAGCAGCACGTTCTGGATGCGCGGCGCGGAGGCCTCGGGGCGGGGCGGCGCGACGGGTGTGCGCGGGACCGGCTGGTGGAGGGCGGTGACCAGCCAGGCGCGGCGCATCAGCAACTGGGCCCGGCGGGCGTCGAGTTGCCGCAGCTCCATGTCGAGGAACCGCAGTTCCTCGGCCGGCGGCGGGAAGGATGTCATGCCTTGGAGTGTGGTGCGGGTCACGTCACCCGGCATGAGCGCACGTACTCAGAACGTACTCAGATTCCGTGGAGACGCCGTGCGCGGGCACACTCTCCCCATGGACTGGTCCCACTACCGCTTCCGCAACCTGTGGCCGCTGCCCGCACCTCCGGCCCGGGTGTACGAGGTCCTCGAACAGGCCGAGGACTATCCGCGCTGGTGGCCGCAGGTGCGCGAGGTGAACCGGGTCGACGACACCACCGGCACCATCCGGATCCGTGCCCTCCTCCCGTACGACCTGACCTTCACCGCGCGCGAGGCGCGGCGCGATCCGGTGGCCGGGGTGCTGGAGATCGCCATGTCCGGGGACCTGGAGGGCTGGGCGCGCTGGACCCTCGGCGCCGACTCCACCGACTCCTGCGCCACACTGGCCCGCTACGACCAGGTCGTCGACGTGCGCAAGCCGCTGCTCAGGCGCCTCGCCGTACCCGGCCGACCGCTGTTCCGCGCCAACCACCGGCTGATGATGCGGGCCGGACGGCGAGGGCTGGCGGCCTACTTGGAAGCGGTTTGAAGGAAACCCGCGGAGGCCTGTATTGTTCAGTGCGTTCCCGGGCGATTAGCTCAGTGGGAGAGCGCTTCGTTCACACCGAAGAGGTCACTGGTTCGAACCCAGTATCGCCCACCGCCGGGAAAGGCCGGTCCGCATCACGCGGACCGGCTTTTTTCATGCCGAGGCCCGACCAAGGCCATGTCGGCCATGTTGCCTTTACGCCGCGGCCGGTAGATCCGGACGCAGGGGCCAGGACGTGTTCACCAACTCGGGCGTGCCGCTGCGCGCGAACCACGCCTGCAGGCCCCGCGCCTGCGCCGCGTGCCACGTCGTCTGCAGGGTGTGCAGTTCGGCGGGGGTCAGACGCTCGAGCCGGGCCGCGAAACGGCGCCCGATGGCCCGTACGAGATCCAGTGAGGCCAGCGCGTCCGCGCCCGCGTCGTGCGCGCCCTCCAGCGTGACGCCGTAGTGCGCGCACAGGTCCGTCAGGGTGCGGCGGCCTTTGCGGTAGCGGTCGAGGTGTTTGTCCAGGACGCGTGGGTCGAGCACCCGCAGCGGGGTCGCCTCGAACCAGTGGTCGAGCGAGGACGCCCGATGGCGGCGCAACTCGCGGTCCAGCAGGGTCAGATCGAAGGGGGCGTTCATCACCACCAGCGGACGGCCCGCCGAAGCCTGCTCGGCCAGCACCTCCGCTATCTCGTACATCACCGGCGCCGGCCAGCGGCCGTTGCGCGCCAGGTGCTCGTCGGTCAGCCCGTGCACCGCGGTCGCCGCCTCCGGCACCGGCATGCCCGGGTTGATCAGCCAACGGGACACCCGGGGGCGGGTGCCCGGGGCGTCCTGGACGACCACGGCGGCCGACACGATCCGGTCGGTCTCGACGTCGACGCCCGTGGTCTCCGTGTCAAAGGCGGCCAGCGGCCCCTCGTACCAGCACGTCATGCCTACACAACTCCTCGTTCACCCACGGCAGCTGACGTCCCGTCTTCTGCCAGTTTGGTGATACCCGGGCTGTTTGCGCGGTACGCCGCAAGGACACAACAGGAGTACGGGTCTTTGCTGTTCAGCGGCCCAATACGGGGATTCACTTGGCTTGGAAGGCTGTTGGTCATGGCGATAGCGCAGCCCGAGCGGAGCGGGCTGCTGCCCGAACGCACGGGCCCTCATCGCGGCACACTCGCCACCACCGCCTGCATGGAGACACTGCAGGTGGGGTATCTGCACGCCGTCGCCGCGGCGGCCGGCTGCTCGCTGTCGCAACCATTTCCGGACAACGGCATCGACTGGCACGTCAGTCACGGCTCGCCCGGACACACGGTCGACGACGAGGTCACCATCAAGGTGCAGCTGAAGTGCACGTACCAGATCGCACCCAACCCACCGGGCCGCTTCTTCTCGTTCACGCTGGACAACGAGCACCTGCGCAAGCTCGCGCGCACGCCGGTCTCGGTGCACAAGATCCTGGTCGTGATGCTCGTACCGAGATCCCAGGACGACTGGCTGCGCGCCAGCCACGACCGGCTCGATCTGCGGCACTGCTGCTACTGGGTCAACCTGGCCGGGCACGCGATCACCGGCCGGACCCGGACGACCGTGCGCATACCGACCTCACGCATCTTCGACGACCGCGCGCTGTGCGAGATCATGACGCGGGTCGGGACGGGAGGCAGACCATGACGCACCGCCCCTTGGAGGAGCCACTCCGACCGGTGAGGCCGCACCCCGACAGCAGTCCGGCTGGGGCCTGGCACCGTCCACCCGAGCCCGACCAGGTCGACCCGGCCGTGCTCAGCGCCCTGCTGCGCCGGCACGGCTGGCAGCGTCGCGGCGGAGCCGCCGGGCGCTACGGCCGCTGGACCCCGCCCGGACCGGGCGGCGGCGGCACCAGCCTGCTCGTGCCCGAGAGCCGCGCCTTCCCCGACAGCGACGACCTGCTCGGCGAGGCGCTCCTCGCGCTGACCCGCAGCGGCACGCCCTCCGCGCGCGAGGTGCTCGTCGGACTCGCCGTACCCAGCGACGAGATCCGCTGGTGGCGCGACGTACCGACCGGGCCGGCCGAGTCCACGCCGTGGACCGTCGAGGAGCAACTGCGCGCCGCCGCACGCCAGATGCTGCTCGCCGGCGCGCTCGCCACCCGCGCGCGTGCCGGCTACTACGGCGCCCGGCACCGCCGCGCCGCCGCCGCGCTCCTGGAGAGCGTCCTGGTCGGCTCGACAGCCGGCGGCGGCCGACTGACCGCCTTCGTGCCCGTCGGCACGGCCCGCCCACTCGCCATAAGCCTCCACCAGGCCCTGTACGCCGCCCGCGAGGCCATCGACTACCAGCGGGCCACCGGCGGCATGGACGCCTTCGACGGAGCCGTCGAGGCGGGCGTCAGCCGTGAGCTCACCGAGGCGCTGATCACCCTCGTGCGTGGCACCGAGGGCGCCCGGATCGCCGTCGAGTGGGCGCCCGCGGCCGGGGTCCCCGCGGACTGCGCGGCCGGTGTCGAGCCCGTCGAGTTCTCGCCGGGCGACCTGCCCGTGCTGCGCGAGGCCGGCGCCCGCTTCCTGCGCGACGAACCGTCCGTGCCCGTCCGCATCACCGGCACGGTGGTCCGGATGCGCAGGTCGGGGCCGCGCGGCGAGGGCAGCGTACGGCTGCGCGTGATCGCAGGCGCCGAGGTCCCGCACCTGCGCGTCACCCTGGACGAGGAGGACTACCGCATCGCCGGGCAGGCCCACCTCGTAGGACTGCCGGTGCGCGTGCACGGGCGGCTGGAGAGTCGGGGCGGCTTCCGGCGGCTGAGCGGCGCCGGCGGGGTCGTACCGGTGCAGGTGGACGAGGCGGAGCGGGACCGGCTGATGAAGTCCCTCCAGGACAACCTCGACTTCTTCGAGGAGGCGTGCACCGGGGACGACGACTGCGACTGAGCACAGGTGGCCGTTTCGCGGTGGGTGGGTCGGGGTCGGTACGATCCCCTATTGCGCGCGCTCCTGGTATGGCGCCGCATCCACCTTCAGTCAGGAGAGACCGGTGTCAGACGTCCGTGTGATCATCCAACGCGATTCCGAGCGGGACGAACGCGTGGTGACGACGGGCACTACGGCCGCCGACCTCTTCGCGGGCGAGCGCTCCATCGTCGCCGCGCGCGTGGGCGGCGAGCTGAAGGACCTCGCGTACGAACTGTCCGACGGTGACGAGGTCGAGGGCGTCGAGATCTCCTCCGAGGACGGCCTGAACATCCTGCGCCACTCCACCGCGCACGTCATGGCGCAGGCCGTGCAGGAGCTCTTCCCGGACGCCAAGCTCGGTATCGGCCCGCCGGTCAAGGACGGCTTCTACTACGACTTCGACGTCGAGAAGCCGTTCACGCCCGAGGACCTCAAGGCCGTCGAGAAGAAGATGCAGGAGATCCAGAAGCGCGGGCAGCGCTTCTCGCGGCGCGTGGTGACCGACGAGGACGCCCGCGTGGAGCTCGCCGACGAGCCGTACAAGCTGGAGCTGATCGGTCTCAAGGGCTCGGCCTCGCACGACGACGGCGCGGATGTCGAGGTCGGCGCCGGCGAGCTGACGATCTACGACAACCTGGACGCCAAGACCGGCGAGCTGTGCTGGAAGGACCTGTGCCGCGGTCCGCACCTGCCCTCCACCCGGAACATCCCGGCGTTCAAGCTGATGCGCAACGCAGCCGCCTACTGGCGCGGCAGCGAGAAGAACCCGATGCTCCAGCGCATCTACGGCACCGCCTGGCCCACCAAGGAAGAGCTGAAGGGCTACCTCGACTTCCTCGCCGAGGCCGAGAAGCGCGACCACCGCAAGCTCGGCTCCGAGCTGGACCTCTTCTCGATCCCCGAGCAGATCGGCTCCGGGCTCGCCGTCTTCCACCCCAAGGGCGGCATCATCCGCCGCGTGATGGAGGACTACTCGCGCCGCCGGCACGAGGAGGAGGGCTACGAGTTCGTCTACACCCCGCACGCCACGAAGGGGAAGCTCTTCGAGACGTCCGGGCACCTGGACTGGTACGCCGACGGCATGTACCCGCCCATGCAGCTCGACGAGGGCGTGGACTACTACCTCAAGCCCATGAACTGCCCGATGCACAACCTGATCTTCGACGCGCGCGGCCGTTCCTACCGTGAACTCCCGCTGCGCCTCTTCGAGTTCGGGACCGTGTACCGGTACGAGAAGTCCGGCGTCGTGCACGGGCTCACCCGCGCGCGTGGGTTCACGCAGGACGACGCGCACATCTACTGCACGCGCGAGCAGATGTCGGAGGAGCTCGACAAGACGCTCACCTTCGTCCTCGGCCTGCTGCGGGACTACGGTCTGACCGACTTCTACCTGGAACTGTCCACCAAGGACCCGGAGAAGTTCGTCGGCTCCGACGAGGCCTGGGAAGAGGCCACGGAGACCCTCCGTCAGGTGGCCGAGAAGCAGGGGCTGCCCCTGGTGCCCGACCCGGGCGGCGCCGCGTTCTACGGTCCGAAGATCTCCGTCCAGACCAAGGACGCGATCGGCCGCACCTGGCAGATGTCGACGATCCAGCTCGACTTCAACCTGCCCGAGCGCTTCGACCTGGAGTACACCGGCCCTGACGGTGCGAAGCAGCGCCCGGTGATGATCCACCGCGCCCTCTTCGGCTCGATCGAGCGGTTCTTCGCGGTGCTCCTGGAGCACTACGCGGGCGCCTTCCCGGCCTGGCTCGCGCCCGTGCAGGCGGTCGGCATCCCGATCGGCGACGGGCACGTCGAGTACCTGGAGAAGTTCGCCGCCGCCGCCAAGAAGAAGGGGCTGCGCGTCGAGGTCGACTCCTCGTCCGACCGGATGCAGAAGAAGATCCGCAACGCCCAGAAGCAGAAGGTGCCCTTCATGGTCATCGCGGGCGACGAGGACATGGCGGGCGGCTCGGTGTCCTTCCGCTACCGCGACGGCTCCCAGGAGAACGGCATCCCGTTCGACGAGGCCATCGCGAAGATCCAGCAGGTCGTCGAGGACCGCGTCCAGGTCTGATCCGGCCGGCTCCAAGACGCCGAGGCCCTCGGGGAGTTCACCTCCCCGGGGGCCTCTCGTCGTCCTCCCGCGAGAACACCTGGAGCAGCCAGGACGCGAACGTGCCGGTCACCGCGCCGAGCAGGGCCAGGCCGATGGCCATCATGCCGACAGCGATCAGCCGGCCCAGCGGGGTCACCGGGGAGATGTCGCCGTAGCCGACGGTGGCCAGGGTCGAGCAGGTCCACCAGGCGGCGTCCCCGAAGGTGCGCATCGTCGCGCCCGGCGCCCCGCGCTCCTGCTGGTAGACGGCGAGCGCCCCGGCGAAGCCGAGCAGCACCGTGGACAGACCGGCGTAGACGATCACGCGCGCGTGCAGCACGAGCCGGGGCCGGCCGTGCCGGCGCTGCACGGCCTCGTAGACCCGCACCACCCGCAGCGGGCGCAGCAGCGGCAGGATCAGCACCAGGGTGTCCAGCCAGTGCGTCCGTACGAAGCGCAGCCGCTGTCCGCTCAGCCGCCACCGGACCGCGTAGTCGACGGCGAACAGCGCCCACGCGAGCAGCAGTACGGCCAGGCAGAGGTCCCGCACGTCGTCGGGCAGGTCCCGGGCGAGGACCTGGACCGCGTACGACGCGAGATAGACCATCGACGCCACGGCGAGGGGGACCTCCGTGCGTCGCTCCCAGCGGTCCTTGGGGCTGTCGTCGACCTTGGCATCGTCCATCGGCCCAGCTTGGCCCGGCGGGCTTTTCGCGCAACCCCGGCGACACGCCGCGAACGGGCGACGCAATATGCTGCACTGCATGACGAGTGAGCCGGAGCAGCAGTTGGGAGTGGGGACGCAGGACGCCTTCCAGCGCCTGTGGACGCCGCATCGGATGGCCTACATCCAGGGCGAGAACAAGCCGACCGGCCCCGGTGCCGACGACGGTTGCCCCTTCTGCTCGATCCCGGCGAAATCGGACGAGGACGGTCTGATCGTCAGGCGCGGTGAGCACGTCTACGCGGTGCTCAATCTGTACCCGTACAACGGCGGCCACCTCATGGTCGTGCCCTACCGGCACGTCGCCGACTACACGGACCTCACCGACCCGGAGACGGCCGAACTGGCCGCGCTCACCAAGCAGGCGATGACCGCTCTGCGGACCGCTTCCGGTGCCCACGGCTTCAACATCGGCATGAACCAGGGCTCCGTCGCCGGCGCCGGCATCGCCGCGCACCTGCACCAGCACATCGTCCCGCGCTGGGGCGGCGACACGAACTTCATGCCGGTGGTGGGGCACACGCGGGTGCTGCCGCAGCTGCTGGCGGACACCAGGAAGATGCTGGCGGACGCCTGGCCCACGGGCTGAGGTGACACCCGCGGGCCTCGGTGGAGCCGACCTCTACGCGTCGTAGAGGTCGGCTCTTCGCGGGCTCGGGTCCTGGACCGCGCCGCTGAGGAACGCCGACCTCGCGCCGAACTTCTCCGTGTCCACGCCGTTCTCCGCCAGGACCCTGATCGCGGCCGCGTGCACGACCCGCAGGACCGGCGTGGCGGCGCGCAGCGCGTCGTCGGCCATGAAGCGGTGGCGCCAGGGCTGGTCGGCCCAGGCGTGCCGCAGGCCGAACGGCTCGGGCAGGACCATCGTGCCGCCGAGGTGGTTCAGCAGCGGCGGGTACCAGGTGAGCGGGGCGCGGACGGCGAGCCGTACGACCTCGTTGGTGGGGACCAGGGGCAGATTCACCGTCCGGGTCTCCCACCGCCTGACCGACCGCTGGACGCTCCGGGTCGGGGCCTCGGACTTGCCCATGAACAAGGGGTTCACGGGGCCCAGCGCGTGGCCGGTCACCTCGATGCGCAGCGTCTCGTGCAGCACCGTCACCGTGATCATCATCGTGATGATCAACTGGCCGTCCCACAGCGTCCATTGGACGCCGAGGTAGTGCCGCTCCCCGCTGCCGAACTGCTGCTTGTTGCAGATGTCCTGTATCGAGTGGGTCCGGTGCTGGAAGGCCTCCACGTCCGCCGACTGCTCGGTCCGGGCCACCGCCTTCGCGCCCTCACCGATCGGCGTGACGATCCAGTGCCGTATCGAAGGCGGCGGGAAGCCGCCCGTGTTGAGCGGGCCGCGCTCCAGCATGCGCAACTGGTCGTGGATGGCGCGTATGACGTCCCAGCTGCGGAACGGGTGGATCTCGCGGGACGGGTCGGCCGGAGTGAGGTCCTCGGCGAGCTGCCAGCTGCCCCAGCGCGTGCCCATGCCGAGGATGCCCTTGGGGCCGGCGTAGAAGACGGCGTTGGACTGCTGCTCGGCGCTGAGCCTGGCGAGCGACTGGCGCAGCGCCTCGGCCTGGGTCTCGCCGGGGCTGGTCGGCACCGCTTCGGGGACCTGGGCGCCGATGCTGCTGCCCGCGAGGAGGCTGTCCCAGCGGCCGCGCAGGTCCTTCGCCGCGTTCTCGCAGATCTGCTTGGCCCAGAACCAGCCGAGGACGGGGACGACCACGCACGCACGCGCGTACCAGGCCCAGAAGCCCGTGAAGGGCATTTTGACCAGGAAGATGACGGCGAGGGCGCCGACGCCGACGAGCAGGGTCGTGGCGAGGGCCGAGGCCCTCTTGTTGGTGTTCTTGTCGATCATCGTGCGGATCTGGAAGACCAGCAGCCCGATCAGGAGCCCGGGCAGGAACAGCAGCCCGCACAGCACCATGACCATGGACAGCCGCTTGTCGCGCTCACGGCGGAGCCGGTACGCGGCCAGGCAGTGCTCGACGACGACCTGGGGCTCCATGCCGAAGGACTGGATGAGCGGCTTGCGGCCCGGGCCGATCATGCGGTCGATCACGGCCCTGGAGAACGCCTCGCCGAGGTTGGGCCTGAACAGCCCCGTGGACCACTTCTGGCCCTCTTTGAGGGTCGTCTGGTGCCACTCGTTGTCGGCCTTCTTGATCTCCTCGATCGGACTGTCCCGGTAGGCAGCGGACGCAAGGGCGAACGTCGCCGTCTGGCTGCCACCGCCCGACAGAGGCACCTGTGGCCCGAAGGCGTCCTCGTAACCGGTCCCGACTGTCATCTACCGCCCCCGATCGCCGCCGGTGTCGCTCCTGCGGCCTTCCCGACTTCCGTGCTCCGCACACCTGTTGATCAGGTCATCAGCGTATCCGCAGGCAATGACATTCGTCGGCGGACGGCCGAAGCCGCCCGCCGAGACGGAGGGAAACGTTCCGCAACAGCCGCCGGAACAGCGCCTGGTGACCGCTCTCCGGGCGCGTCCGGCGTCAACTACGAGGCGTCGTGGGTCGATTCACGGATCCGCTCCGCGACCTGCGGGGGCATCGGCTCGTGCCGGGCGTAGGTGCGGTTGAAGCGCGCGGTGCCGTGCGAGAGGGAGCGCAGATCGACGGCGTACCGCCCGATCTCGATCTCCGGGACCTCGGCCCGTACCAGGGTGCGGGCGCCGCTGGTCTGTTCCGTGCCCAGCACCCGGCCGCGCCGCCCGGACAGGTCGCTCATGACGGCGCCCACGTAGTCGTCGCCGACCAGGATGGTCACCTCGGCCACCGGCTCCAGCAGATGGATGCCCACGTCGGAGGCGGCCTCCCGCAGCGCCAGTGCGCCGGCCGTCTGGAAGGCCGCGTCCGAGGAGTCCACGGAGTGCGCCTTGCCGTCGAGCAGCGTCACCCGGACGTCGATGAGCGGATAGCCGGCCGCGACGCCCCGGGCCGCCTGGGTGCGTACGCCCTTCTCCACCGAGGGGATGAACTGGCGTGGTACCGCGCCGCCGATCACCTTGTCCACGAACTCGATGCCCGAACCGCCGGGCAGCGGCTCCACCTCGATCTCGCAGATCGCGAACTGCCCGTGCCCACCGGACTGTTTGACGTGCCGGCCGCGCCCCGCCGACCGGCCGGCGAACGTCTCCCGAAGGGAGACCTTGTGCGCTACGACGTCCACCTGGACGCCGTAGCGGCTGCGCAGTCGTTCCAGTGCCACGTCCGCGTGGGCCTCGCCCAGGCACCACAGCACCACCTGGTGGGTGTCCGGGTTCTGTTCGAGCCGCATCGTCGGGTCCTCGGCGACCAGCCGGGACAGGCCCTGCGAGAGCTTGTCCTCGTCCGCCTTGCTGTGCGCCTCGATCGCGAGCGGCAGCAACGGGTCGGGCATCTCCCACGGCTCCATCAGCAGCGGGTCGTCCTTGGCGGAGAGGGTGTCGCCGGTCTCCGCGCGGCTCAGCTTCGCCACGCACGCGAGGTCACCGGCGATGCAGTGGGTGAGGCTCCGCTGCTGCTTGCCGAAGGGCGCGGACAGGGCGCCGACGCGCTCGTCCACGTCGTGGTCCTCGTGCCCGCGGTCGGCGAGCCCGTGCCCGGAGACGTGCACCGTCTCGTCGGGGCGCAGGGTGCCGGAGAAGACCCGTACCAGGGAGACCCGGCCGACGTACGGGTCGGACGCCGTCTTCACGACCTCCGCGACCAGCGGCCCGTCCGGGTCGCACGGCTTCAGCTCGCGCGGTGTGCCCGCGACCGTGGTGACCCCGGGCGCCGCGCGCTCCAGCGGGGTCGGGAAGCCGCCGGTGACCAGCTCCAGGAGCTCGACCGTGCCCAGGCCCTGGCGGGAGCCCTCGGCCGCGGGGGCGGCGGCCAGGACCGGGAAGAAGACACCGCGCGCGACGGCCCGCTCCAGGTCCTCCACGAGTGTCTTGAAGTCGATCTCCTCGCCGCCGAGATAGCGGTCCATGAGGGTCTCGTCCTCGCTCTCCGCGATGATCCCCTCGATCAGGCGGTTGCGGGCCTCCTCGATCTGCGGCAGCTGCTCGGGGCCCGGCTCGGACTCCTTGCGCTCCCCGGAGGAGTAGTCGAACAGCTTCTGCGACAGCAGCCCGATCAGTCCGGTCACGGGCGCGTGCCCGTCGGGCCCCTCCGGGCCGTGCAGCGGCAGATAGAGCGGCAGCACGGCGTCGGGGTCGTCCCGGCCGAAGGCCTGCGCGCAGGTCCGGGTCATCTCGTCGAAGTCCGCCCGAGCGGCCTCCAGATGCGTGACCACGATCGCCCGCGGCATGCCGACCGCCGCGCACTCCTCCCACACCATGCGCGTGGAGCCGTCCACGCCGTCGGAGGCCGAGACGACGAAAAGGGCCGCGTCCGCCGCTCGCAGACCGGCCCTGAGTTCCCCGACGAAGTCGGCGTATCCGGGGGTGTCGAGAACATTGACCTTGATGCCGTCCCATTCGACCGGCACCAGGGAGAGCTGCACCGAGCGCTGTTGTCGGTGTTCGATCTCGTCGTAGTCGGAAACGGTGCCGCCGTCCTCGACGCGGCCCGCCCGGTTCACTGCTCCCGCGGTGAGCGCGAGAGCTTCCACCAAAGTCGTCTTGCCCGATCCGGAGTGGCCGACCAGCACCACATTCCGTACGGACGCGGGGTGGTCGGCCGCTGTTGCCCTGCCGGCGGCTCCGGGGTGTGCGTTCGCCTTGTCGCCCATGGCCTTGCCTCCCGTGCACGGTGAGGTCACTGTGGGCGCGGACATGCGGGGGCCGCGTGCGGTGGCGGCTCCGATGACGCCCGCGGTGCTTCGAGCTTTCCACTCCCGTCACGGTGCGTCCATACAGCCGACGCGATCCCGCCGCATGCTGTCCTTCGTGGGACATCCAGCGGATCTCCGGCCCGGGCGTCCGGGTGCCCGGACGTCGTACACGCGCACGCGTGGCTACGATGGGCCAGCCGGTGGCCAGCAGGGGCCGCGCGGCCACACCGACCCTCGGGAAGGCCATGCTGAACAAGTACGCGCGTGCTTTCTTCACGCGTGTTCTCACGCCGTTCGCCTCGTTCCTGATCCGGCGGGGCGTCAGCCCCGACACGGTCACACTCCTGGGCACCGCAGGAGTGGTCGCGGGCGCGCTGGTCTTCTACCCCATGGGCGAGTTCTTCTGGGGCACGGTCGTGATCACGCTCTTCGTCTTCTCCGACCTCGTCGACGGCAACATGGCCCGCCAGCTGGGCCGCTCCAGCCGCTGGGGCGCCTTCCTGGACTCCACGCTGGACCGGGTGGCCGACAGCGCGGTCTTCGGCGGCCTGGCGCTCTGGTACGCGGGCGGTGGCGACGACATCGCCCTGTGCGCCGTCTCGATCTTCTGCCTGGCCAGCGGTCAGGTGGTGTCGTACACCAAGGCGCGCGGCGAGTCGATCGGCCTGCCGGTCGCCGTCAACGGGCTGATCGAGCGGGCCGAGCGGCTGGTGATCTCGCTGGTCGCGTGCGGCCTCGCCGGTCTGCACAAGTTCGGCGTCCCGGGCATCCAGTACCTGCTGCCCGTGGCCCTGTGGATCGTCGCCGTCGGCAGCCTGGTCACGCTGGTCCAGCGGGTGGTCACCGTCCGCCGCGAGTCGGCGGAGGCGGAGGCGCAGGCCGCGGCGGCCGAGCAGGAGAGCGGTGCGGCGAAGTGAGCGCACGGGACCGGCTCACGGACGGCCTGTACGGGCTCGGCTGGGGCACGGTCAAGAAGCTCCCGGAGCCGGTCGCCGTCCGGCTCGGCCGCACCATCGCCGACCTGGCCTGGAAGCGGCGCGGCAAGGGCGTCCAGCGGCTTGAGAGCAACTACGCGCGCGTGGTGCCCGACGCGAGCCCCGAGCGCCTGGCCGAGCTCTCGCGCGCGGGCATGCGCTCGTACCTGCGCTACTGGATGGAGTCCTTCCGGCTGCCCGCCTGGAGCGCCGACCGGGTCAGGAACGGCTTCGACCCCAAGGACGTGCACCACCTGACCGACGGGATCGCCTCCGACAAGGGCGTCATCCTCGCGCTGCCGCACATGGCCAACTGGGACCTCGCCGGCGCCTGGGTCACCACCAAGCTGGAGACGCCGTTCACGACGGTCGCCGAGCGCCTCAAGCCGGAGACCCTGTACGACCGTTTCGTCGCCTACCGCGAGGGCCTCGGCATGGAGGTCCTCCCGCACAGCGGCGGCACCGCCTTCGGCACGCTGGCCCGGCGGCTGCGCGACGGCGGCCTGGTCTGCCTGGTCGCCGAGCGCGACCTGTCCTCCTCCGGCGTCGAGGTGCAGTTCTTCGGCGAGGCCACCCGGATGCCCGCGGGACCGGCCCTGCTGGCGCAGCAGACCGGCGCGCTGCTGCTCCCGGTGACGCTCTGGTACGACGACTCGCCCGTGATGCGGGGGCGTGTCCATCCACCGATCGTGGTCCCGGAGACAGGCAACCGGGCGGAAAAGACGTCTGTCATGACACAGGCGCTGGCGGATGCCTTCGCCACGGGGATCGCCGACCACCCGGAGGACTGGCACATGCTGCAGCGCTTGTGGCTCAAGGATCTCGACCCCGCGAAGAATCCCGGCGACCCCGAGAAGGGGACCACGTGAGGATCGGCATCGTCTGCCCCTACTCCTGGGACGTGCCCGGTGGCGTCCAGTTCCACATCCGCGACCTCGCCGCGTACTTCATCCGCCTGGGCCACGAGGTCTCCGTCCTCGCCCCGGCCGACGACGACACCCCGCTGCCGCCGTACGTCGTCTCGGCGGGCCGCGCGGTCCCGGTGCCGTACAACGGCTCGGTGGCCCGCCTCAACTTCGGCTTCCTGAGCGCCGCGCGCGTGCGCCGGTGGCTGCACGACGGCGAGTTCGACGTCATCCACATCCACGAGCCGACCTCGCCCTCGCTCGGCCTGCTGGCCTGCTGGGCGGCCTCGGGCCCCATCGTGGCCACCTTCCACACCTCCAACCCGCGCTCGCGGGCCATGATCGCCGCGTACGCCATCCTCCAGGCGGCCCTGGAGAAGATCAGCGCGCGCATCGCGGTCAGCGAGTACGCCCGCCGCACGCTGGTCGAACACCTCGGCGGCGACGCGGTCGTCATCCCGAACGGCGTCGACGTCGACTTCTTCGCCCGCGCCGAGCCCAAGCCGGAATGGCAGGGCGACACGATCGGCTTCATCGGCCGCATCGACGAGCCCCGCAAGGGCCTGCCGGTGCTGATGCGCGCCCTGCCGAGGATCCTCGCGGAGCGCCCGCAGACCAGGCTCCTGGTGGCCGGCCGGGGCGACGAGAAGGAGGCGGTCGAGTCCCTTCCGGCCGAACTCCGCCCGCGCGTCGAGTTCCTGGGCATGATCAGCGACGAGGACAAGGCCCGCTTCCTGCGCAGCGTCGACCTCTACATCGCCCCCAACACCGGCGGCGAGAGCTTCGGCATCATCCTCGTGGAGGCCATGTCCGCAGGCGCCCCCGTCCTCGCCTCCGACCTGGACGCCTTCGCCCAGGTCCTCGACCAGGGCGCGGCGGGCGAGCTCTTCACCAACGAGAACTCCGACTCCCTGGCCGAGGCGGCCGTACGCCTCCTCGCCGACCCGACCCGCCTGTCCGAACTCCGCACCCGGGGCAGCGCCCACGTACGCCGCTTCGACTGGTCGACGGTCGGCGCGGACATCCTCTCGGTGTACGAAACGGTGACGCAGGGCGCGGCGGCGGTGGCAGCGGCGGACGACGAGGGGCGGGGGCCGGGGTTGCGGGCGCGGTTCGGGTTGGCGCGGGACTGAGGGAAGGGCTCGGCGCCGAGGGGGGGGGGCTTCTCGGCGCAGGGTTGGCATCTTTCAGCCCGTCCGGCGTTTGAGGACGAGGCCGTTCAGGCCGAAGCGGGGGTCTGGGGGCGGCAGCC
>NZ_JBSFLV010000152.1:0-21775 GCF_053599215.1 Streptomyces sp. NPDC001002
ATCTCGCCGACGGAGTGGCCCGCGACCGCGCCCGGGGTGATGTCGCCGAGCGCGGTGGCGGACAGCAGCCCGGCGGCGACCAGCAGCGGCTGGGCGACGGCGGTGTCACGGATCGCGTCCGCGTCGGCCTGAGTGCCGTAGTGGGCGAGGTCCAGGCCGATGGCGTCCGACCACGCGGCGACGCGGTCGGCGGCACCGGGGAGGTCGAGCCAGGGAGTCAGGAAGCCGGGCGTCTGAGCGCCCTGGCCGGGAGCGACGAGTACGAGCACTCTCACACTCTCTCTTGTGGACGGCCACGACCGCCCGTGGGGACAGGGACGAAGAACACGAGGCGGTTTTGTGGAGCCCCGACAAAAGGCTAGGTCTGGGGATCTCCATCGGCCAGACGCCCCAGGATCAGCGCGATTCGCAAGGTGAACGCCGACCGTACATCCGACGGCGACCAGCCGGTGACGTCAGTCACACGTCGAAGCCGGTAGCGCACGGTGTTCGGGTGCACGAAGAGCATCCGGGCGGCGCCTTCGAGACTGCTCGCCTGTTCGAGATAGACCGAGAGGGTTTCCAGGAGCGCCGACCCGGCTTCCTCCAGCGGTCTGTAGATCTCCTCCACCAACTGCTCGCGCGCGCCCGGATCCCCGGCCATCGCGCGCTCCGGCAGCAGATCGTCCGCGAGCACCGGCCGCGGGGCGTCCTGCCAGGCGGAACACGCCTTGAGCCCGGCGGCCGCGGCCTGCGCGGACCGGGTTCCGGCAAGCAGGTCGGGCACGACGGGCCCGGCGACCACGGGACCCGCGGCGAAGGGCCCGATCAGCGACTTGGCGACGGCGATCGGATTGTCGCTGCCGCCGGCGATCACCACGAGCCGGTCGCCGAGCACGCCGGTGAGCACCTGGAGCTTGGCGTGGCGGGCGGCCCGCCGGATGGCCTCGACGGTCAGCTCGGAGTCCCCGTCGGGCGCGGTCCCGAGGACGACGCAGACGTGTTCGGGCGCGTTCCAGCCGAGGGCGGCGGCCCGGCTGACGGCACCCTCGTCGGCCTCCCCGCTGAGCACCGCGTTGACCACGAGGGACTCCAGGCGCGCGTCCCAGGCACCGCGTGCCTCGGCGGCCTGGGCGTAGACCTGGGCGGTGGCGAAGGCGATCTCGCGGGCGTACACGAGCAGCGCCTCGCGCAGCACGCTCTCGTCGCCGGGGGCCGCGACCTCGTCGATCGCGGACTCCATGACCTCGATGGTGGTCCGCACCATCTCGACCGTCTGCCGCAGGGTGATCGCCCGGGTCAGCTCGCGGGGCGCGGTCCCGAACACATCGGTCGAGATGGCCTGCGGGGCGTCGGGCCGCCGGAACCACTCGGTGAACGCGGCGATACCCGCCTGGGCGACCAGACCGATCCAGGAACGGTTCTCCGGTGGCATCGCCCGGTACCACGGCAGCGTCTCGTCCATCCGCGCGATGGCCTGCGCGGCGAGACTTCCGGACGACTTCTCCAGTCGCCTCAGGGTCGCGGAGTGCGAATGGACGGGCACCGGGGCGCCGGGCTTGCTGGCTTCGGGTTCGGGCACGGGACAAGACTGCCTTATCGGGGCGGGGGCGTGCGTCGCCGGGTGACGGACCGGGCCTCCGGCGCCCCCGCCAGGGCTACGGTGGTCCACGTGATGGACGTACGGCGCTCCGGCGAGCGCTATCCAGGGGGTGAGCCGACGGCCGGCGTCGAGTCCTGGCATGCCTTCTCCTTCGGACCGCACTATGACCCCGACAACCTCCGGTTCGGCGCGGTCATCGCCTGCAACGAGGAGCGGCTCGCCCCCGGCGCGGGCTTCGACGAACATCCGCACAGCCATACCGAGATCGTGACGTGGGTGGTGGAGGGGGAACTGACGCACCGGGACTCCGCCGGCCACGAGACCCTCGTCCGCCCCGGAGACGTCCAGCGCCTCAGCGCGGGAGCGGGCGTACGGCACGTGGAGCGCAACGACGGTTCGGCACGGCTGGTCTTCGTACAGATGTGGCTGGCCCCGCTGCGGCCGGGGGGCGACCCGGTCTACGAGATCGTCCACGGCATCGCCGACTCCACGCCGTACGCGGTCCCGGAGGCGGGCGCGATGCTGCACGTCCGGCGCCTGGGCGCGGGCGAGCGATCGGCCGTCCCGGACGGGGCCTTCGTGTACGTCCATGTCGTGCGCGGTGAAGTCCGGCTGGACGGCGAGGAGTTGGCGGCCGGTGACGCGGCCCGCATCACGGACGCCAAGGAGGTCGAGGCGGCGGGGGTGACGCCTGTCGAGCTGCTGGTGTGGGAGATGGCGCGGCCGTCGCCCGGGCTGTGAACGCACCGGGCGACGACCGCGGGAGTGTCATGTGCCTGCCGGGGCCGGTCTGTAGTGGCCGCACTCGGCGGGCAACCGCACCCCGGACAGCCGGAGTTGGCCGACCCGGGAGGCGAACGCGGCACCGCGCATGAGGTGCGCGGCGACCTCGGCCACGCGTCGGCCCCCGGGCGCGGCCAGGTGGCCGGCCGCGACCCATTCGTTGAACGCGCCCATGGCGGGACCGCACCAGATCTGGAAGTCCGCCTCGCGGCCGGGCACTTCCCTGATGCTCCAGCCCGAGGCGAGCCCGAGGTACCACCGGAACACCAGGGCCATCCGGCGCTTCGGATTCTCCTCGGCGCGCCGGATCTGCTCGGGATCGCGCTCGCCGAAGAAGCGCACGCAGTCCTCCCACACCTCGGCCAACGGCCGCTGGAAGACCCGCTGTTCCAGTTCGGCCCGGTCGCCGGCCGAGAGGGACTCGATCGACTCGTGGGCGCGATACACCTCGTACAGCCGCTTGGCGCGGCCCGCGAACAGGGTGCCGCGCTTGAGCACCTGGACGTCGACGCCCATCTCGAACATGTCCGCCGACGGCGCCATGACACAGTCCGCCGTGCCGGCCGAGGCCAGCAGGGCCTTCGCGGCCCGCGACTGGTCCGCTTCCAGACAGGACTGGTTGACCGATCCGGTGACGATGTACGCCGCCCCGAGCGCGAAGGCCGCCGCGGCGGCGGCCGGGGTGCCGATACCGCCGGCCGCACCGACCCGCACCGGATGCGCGTGGCCCGACTCCCGCTGGACGCGGTCGCGCAGCGCGATGATCTCCGGCAGCAGCACGGTCAGGGGCCGGCGGTCGGTGTGGCCGCCGGAGTCCGCCTCCGCCGTGATGTCGTCGGCCATCGGCACCCGCAGGGCCAGCTCGGCCTGCTCCCGGGTGATCGAACCGGCCTCCACCAGCTGCCGGAGCAGGGGTTCGGGGGCCGGGCGCAGGAACTTCTCGGCCACCTCCGCCCGGGACACCTTGGCGATCACCCGGTGCTCGGTGACGATCCGGCCCTGGCCGTCCCTGGACAGTCCCGCGGCCCGGTAGTGCACGATCTGCGGGGTCAGATCCAGGAACGCGGACGCCTCGACGCGGCCGACCCGGTGGCGCAGCAGCAGGCGTACCACGGCCTGTTCCATGGCGGGCTCGCTCGGACTGTGGATCAGATTGCAGGCGAACGCCGATCCCGGGACCTCCCGGCGGATCCGCCCCAGAGCCTCGTCGATCCGGTCCGGCAGCAGCCCCGCCGCGCCGAAGGAGCCGAGGTAGCCGGCCTCGGCCAGCCGGATCACCAGCTCGGCCGAGGCGATGCCGTTGGCCATGGCACCGGCCATGTAGGCCGCCCGCACCCCGTGCGCGGCACGGAACTCCGGGTCCCCGAGCGACTCCGGCGGCAGCGCCGGCACCGAGGCCAGCACCCCCGCCAGGCGGGCCGTGGCGGGGTCGGTGGTGACGCCGACGCCCCTGCCGTCCCGTACGACGAAGCACGGCCGGTCGAGCCTCAGCAGTTCGCGCAGCACGTCCTCGGTCCCGTGCGCGACGCCGGGTGCGGTCTCCGGTGCGGTCACCACGGCAGCGCGCCGTTCTCCCGCAGTTCGACCGCGACATCGGTCAGTTCGTAGACGCGCAGCCCCGGTTTCCACATGCTCGCGTCCGCGGTGACGCGCACCCGTCCGGCTCTCGTCTCGATCTGCTTCACGTGCACCTCCAGGGTGGACGTCTCGTCGGTGGGCAGGAACTGCCCCCGGTACTTCCAGCGGAAGGGCACGCCGACCGGCAGGACGAACCCCGGGTCGCGCAGCCCGTCGGCGAACCCGCTGTCCAGCGCCCACTCCTGCAGGGCCTGGATCACCGCCTCCATGCCGAAGGAGCCGGGGATCACCGGGTCCATGGGGAAGTGCCAGTCGAACAGCGGGTCGGCGGGGTCGATCGGCCGCCGCGCGTGCAGATACCCCTTGCCGTACCGGCCGCCCCCGTCGACGACCGTCAGCTCGTCAAGGAGCGCCAGCGGGCCGCGGGAGCACAGCCGCGCGCCGGGAGCGGCGCGCCGGGCGGCCACGTCGACCGTCCGTACGCCGGTCCCGGGACGCTCTTCCGCCAGCCAGGTGGGCACCGTCCTGCCGCCGTCGAGGCCCTTCTGGTCGGCCAGTACCTCGTCGCTGAAGTAGCCGAACATCGTCTCGCCCTCGTAGAAGGGCTCCCCGCCCGCGGACAGCGTGTAGCGGAAGCTCTGGAGAGTGGCGCCGGGCGCCGGCGTGGTGGACTCCAGCCGGGAGCGCTGGCGGATCGTGGCGTCCCGCAGGTCCACCTCGCGCAGCACGGTGGCCGTGCCGCCGAGGTTGCGCAGGCTCGACTCGGCCCCGGGGTCGGTCAGGGTGGCGCCGAACCAGTACCCGCCGATGAGGGCCGCCTGCAACGACGTCTCCACGTAGACGCAGTTGGGCATGGAGGCGTTGGCGCTGTCGGCGTAGTACCAGGCGTCGGCGGGGGAGTCGTACTCGCTGACGAAGGTGACCCCGTCGAGGGTGCCGCGCTCGCCCTCGACGGCCACGACCCGGTCGACGAGCATCAGGCCACCGGACGGCAGCCGGGTCGCCCTGCGCCCGGTGTAGTGGGCGAACTCCGGCCCGAACGCGATGCCTTGATCCCCTCGGGAGAGATGGGTCAGGTGGAACTCGTTGAGCAGCACGTGTTCCCCGTGCGCACCGCGCCGGCCCAGCCAGCGGGTCGGCAGACCCCCGCGGGCGGGCCCGACCGGCACACCCGGCCGCTCCCGCAGGGCCACCGCGACCCGGCTCACCCGGGTGTCGCCGATCCGGGCGCTGACCCGCAGCCACGGGCGGGGGATCAGGTCGATCGTCTCGACCTCGACGGTCATGGCGTCGGGGTCGGCACGGTGGTCGCGGTCGCCCGGCCCGGCGCCCGCCGCCGGTTCGATCCGGGTGCGCTCCTCCTCGATCCGTACGAAGGCGGCGTCCGCCAGGCACAGGTGCAGGCCCGTGTAGAGGGCGAAGACCTGGGCCGCCTGCACCGTGGCCGCCACCGGATCGGCCCCCGGCATCCGGCGGGCGAGCAACCGGCCCCGCCCGTCGGCGCGTTGGCGCAGTGCGCCGACCGAGGCCAGCGCCGGCGCCTCGCCCGCCGCGAGCCGGAGCGCGGGGTTGCCCTCCTCGTCGTCGTAGGGGGCGCCGAACACCCCGGCGACATCGCCCGCGGCGAGCCGGGCCAGGTCCGCCGGGCCGAGCCGGGAGACCGTGCTGCGGACGAGCGGTTTGAACGAGGTCATGGCACCGGCGGGCGGGGTCGGACCGAAGTCCTCGACGGCAGCGTGGACGCCGAAGTCCGCTACGACCGGCCGGGTGCCGAAGTCCTTTGCAGGAGGCCGGACTTGGCTGCGGGTCCGGCTGCCGAGGGCCAGTCGCTGCATGCGCGTCTGTGCGTCCAGGGCGCTGCCGTGGGCGGCCACGAGCGCGTCCCGCAGCGGGGCCAGGGCCGGCCGGGCGGGGCGGGGCGGGGCGACCCCGTCGAAGGGTTCCCCGACGAATTCGAGGACGGCGGTCATGAGATCTCCGTTTCCTGGAGCCGGGGTGCCTCCGCGAGCCAATGGCGCGTCGAGGCACGGAACTTGGCGGCCAGGTCGTCGGTCGACACCGCCGTGATCCCGCTGAAGCGGCACAGCACGTCGCCCGCCAGGTCGACGGCCGCGGCGGACACCGTGACCGTGCTGTCCGACACGGCCGCCTGGTCCGCGATCACCAGGAACGGCTCGTCGTCGGGCAGCGGGGCGAACCACTCCACCCGGCCGATGCCCAGCGGCAGCGACGGGCTGCCCATGAGGTCCTGCCCCAGCACACACGCGCTCTGGAGCAGCAGATCGGCGAGTACGGGGCTGTGCGACCGCCCCGCGTAGGCGCCGCCGGCCACCTCCGCGTCCGGCAGCCGGCACAGCACCGCGAGCCGGGCCGGGGAGCGGTCCACCACCGTGCGCATGCCCTGGAGTGCGGGTCCGTGGAACATGGTGGCCGTCTCGTACACCGCCAGCGCGTCGCGCGGTTCCTGCGTCCAGCGGGGCAGGTCGATCCGCGGCGGTGCCTCGGGTTCGGGTGCCAGCACCAGGGTGACGCCGTAGTGCGGGACGCGCCGGCCCTCGCCGGTCTCGCCCCACACGGTGGCCCGGACGTGCAGCAGATCGCCCTGGGGGAGGGCCGCGTCGACCTCGACGCTGTGCCGGCCGTGACCGGCGCCGTCGAAGACGATCCCCTTGTGCACCTGGAAGTCCGTGGCGCCCACCACGTACAGGTCGCCGCCGTATCCGCGCTCCACCACGTTGACCAGCCAGCCCAGGCCGAACGTGGCCGGCAGCACGGGATGGTCGCCGATCCGGTGCGCCCGGACGACCGGGTCCGCGGCGAGGCCCGTGATGTCGCGGTGGGCGACGAAGGCCGGTACCGGCGCCGGCTTGCGGCCGCCGAGGGGGACGTTCTCCCCGATGAGCACGCGCAGGTCGGCGGAGCGGGCCGCGGTGAACTGCTCGACCAGGGCCCGGGCACCGACCGCCGTGTCGAGCAGCGGGACGCCCCTGTCGTGGAAGAGTTCGCGCAGTTCGGGGGTGACCATGCCGCCGTTCCACGCGGTCCAGTCGATCGCCGTCACATGCGCATCCGGGTGGTCGTGCTTCCAGCCGGCCGCGAACCGGCACAGCGCCTCGTTGGCGGCGGCGTAGTCCGCCTGCCCGGGGTTGCCCAACAGCCCCGCCACGGAGGTGAACAGCACCAGGTGGCGAAGGGCCGGGGCGTCCAGGGCGGCCAGGACGTTGCGCAGCCCGTCGAGCTTGGGACGCAGGACGCGCTCGATCTGTTCGGGGGTCTTGTCGGGCAGCAGGGCGTCGGCGAGCGCGCCGGCACCGTGCACCAGACCGGTGATCCGGCCCGAGTACGCGGCCAGCTTCGCGCGGACCGCGTCCGCGTCGGCGATGTCGACGGCGAGGTAGTCGCAGCGGTCGCCCAGGTCGGCCAGCGTCCGCCTGATCTCCCGCTGCGCGAGCACGAGCGCGACGGCCCGCCGCACCTCGCGGGGACCGGGCCGTCCGCCCTCGGCCGAGAGCGCGGTGATCGCCGCCGGCCTCAGGGCGTCCGCGTCGGTGAGTCCCGACGCCCAGTCGGGCTCCGGGGTCAGCTCGGTGCGGCAGATCAACACGAAGCGCGCGTCGGTCTGTTCGGCGAGCGCCCGGACGCAGGCCGCGGTCACCCCGCGCGCCCCGCCGGTGACCGCGAGCACGTCCTTGTCGGTCAACCCGACCGGTACGACGGCCGATCGGGTGTCCACGTCGGACACGTCACGGGCCGGCCGGTATCCGTCCGGCGCCACGGTCCAGCGTCCGCCGGCGGCGTCGACGCCCACTTCGCGGGTGTCCACCGCCGCGTCGCGGATCTCCGCGAGCACCGCGGTGACGAAGTCCTCCCGCGGCAGACCGGGGTCGATGTCGAGCGCGCGGCAGAACAGCCCCGGCTGCTCCTCGCCCAGCGTCTTGACCACACCGCCGACGCCACCGGCCAGGGACGCCACCGGACCGCGCCGGCCGTGCAGTCCGAGCCCGCCGTCGAGCCGGGTGACCGTGACGAAGCCCGCCCGCGCGCCCTCCGGGGGCCGTGCGGAGGCGGCGCGCCCGGCGGCCATGACCGTGTCCACGAGCAGACTGCGCATGGCGTCCCAGTCGTCCCGCGCGTCGAGGAAGAGGACACGCAGATCCACCCGGGCGTCCGGTCGTGCCTCGAAGTCGGCGCCGCCGGACCGCAGTTCGGCCCGGTGGACCGTCCATCCCCGGGCCGACAGTTCGGCGGCGAGCGCCTCCCCGTCGGCGTCGAGGTCACCGAGGAGCACGGCGACCGGCTCCGCGGGATAGGGCCGCTCGATCACGTCCACCGCGGGCAGTCCGACGAGCTCGACGACGTGCCGGGGCGTACCCGCCGCGGCCTCAGGCGCTTTTGGGGCGGCACCACCCGCCTCGACCCCGTTCAGGTGGGCGGCGATCTGGTCCACCGTGCGCAACTCGCCCATCTGCCTGGGCTCGACGGCCGGCAGCCCGGGCAACCGCGTCTGGAGGGCGGCCAGCACCTGGACCCGCTTGATCGAGTCGACGCCCAGCTCCATCTCCAGGTCCATCGTGGGGTCGACCATGCCGACCGGGTAACCGGTCTTCTGGGCGATCACCTCGATCAACACGGCTTGTACGTCGGTGCTTTGCGCGCTCTCGGGCGGGGGCGCCGGTGTCGTCGGCGCGGGCGCCGGAGCGGGTGCCAGGACCGGTGCCGATACCGGGTCCGGGTCCAGGGCCGGTGCCAATACCAGGTCCGGGGCCGGGGCCAGGACCGGGTCCGGTGACGGGGACGCGAACAGGGACGGTGACGAGACGTACGTCGAGGCCGGTGCCGCGGTCTGCGCCGAGGGCTGCACGTCGGTGGGCAGCCCGGCCTCCAGCTCGGCCAGCGTGGCGAGGACCTCCGTGGCGCGGGAGTGCGCCTGTCCGATGGCCGCGCTCTGCCGGGCGATCGCGTCGAGCGCCTCCGAACGGCCCGCGTCCATGGGCTGCTTGAGCGCACCGGCCACCTCGGTGGCCACCTGCAACTGGTTCTCCAGGTACCGGCCGTGCAGGGCGAGGTGCTGTTCCACTGGGCTGTGCACGAAGTCCTCCACTGCTACGAGGGGAGCGGCGATCGCCGCCGCCCGGTCCGAGGTCACTTGCTCCACCGCCGCCGGGCCCACGCGGCGGCCGTCGTCCAGGGCCGACCGGTAGTCGTCCTGCCGCTCCGGCGACACGTACTGGGCGCCCGAGAGCGGGACGGTCATCCGGCCGGCCGGGGCGGGTTCCGCCGCCGGGAGGGCGTGGCGGTTGATGCGGGACAACGGGGCGCCGAGCACGGCCAGTTGGACGGCGGCCTTCTTCAGCGCCAGATCGCTGTCGCCGAGCGGACCGGCGTCCGTGGCGATCGCCCGTACGTCCGCGCCGAGCGTCTGCCGGACGAACTGGGTCAGCACCCGCTTGGGGCCGAACTCGACGAACACGGTGACCCCGTCCGCGCGCATCGCCTTGAGGGCCGCGACGAACTCCACCGGTTCGAGCAACTGCCGCAGCAGGGTGCTCGCGTTCGCGTCGGCGTCGGTTCCGTAGGCGGCCCAGGGCGAGTTCGCGTACACCGGCGCGTCCCGCAGCTCGATGCGGGCCGCCTCCACGGCGGGCCGGAACTCCTCCACCGCGTGGGCGACATGGCGGGTGTGGAAGGCGGCGGCGACCGGCAGCGGCTGCGTCTTGATGTGCTGTTCGCCGAACGCCTCCAACGCCCGCCCGACCTGCTCCGTCCCGCCGCCGATCACCACCTGCTCGGGGGCGTTGTGGTTGCAGACCACCACGTCCGGGTGGTCGGCGAGAACCGCCTCGACCCGCTCGCGGGTGGCCTGTACGGCGGCCATCGTGCCCGCGTCGGCGTCCGGCGCCGGTGCCATCGCCCGGCCGCGGGCGACGGCCAGCGTGAAGTAGTCCGCGTCGCTCAGCGCGCCGGCCGCCCACAGCGCGGTCAGCTCACCGAAGCTGTGCCCCGCGAACGCCGAGCAGGACAGGCCGAGTTCGGTGAGGCAGCGGAACTGGCCGACCGACAGGGCGCCGATGGCCGGCTGGGCGTACTCGGTGCGGCGCAGGGTCGCCTCCTGACCCTGGCGGAGTTCGGCGGCGAAGACCGGCGGCGGGAAGACCGCCCGCGCCAGCCGGACGTCGGCCCCGGCGGTGAACGCGTTGGCGTCGTCGAACGCCCCTGCCACCACCGGGTTGTTGAGGACGGCTTCGAGGCCCATGTCCAGGTACTGGCTGCCCTGACCGGCGAACAGCGCGCCGACCCGGAGGTCCTCCATCGCCCGCCGCCGGAAGAACACACCCCGGGGATGCGACCACTCCTCGGCGTCCTTGTCGTCGGCGAGTTGGCGCACGGCCAGCTCGCGCAGGGCCTCGGCGCTCTCCTCGTCACCGGCGGCGAAACCGAGTCGCGCGTGGTCGGCGGGGACGGCGTCGCCGTCGGACGGCGGCTGCCCGGCACGCAGCAGGTCGAGCAGCCGGTCCGCGTCCGGTGCGTGCCACAGGTACGCCGTCGCGGTGCGGTGCGGAGTCCTCCGGACCGGCTGCCGGGGCCCGTGCTGCCCGCTTCCCTTCTCCCAACTTCCGTGCTCGCCGCTCCCGTGTTCCTCGCTCTCGTGTTCCTCCAGTACGAGGTGGAAGTTGGTGCCGCCGAACCCCATGGCCGACACGCCTGCCCGGCGGACGGGGCGGTGCGGGTCGCGGATCCACGGCCGGGTCTTCCCGTTCACGTAGAACGGCGCGTCGGTGAAGTCGACGCTGCTGTTGGGCTCGTCGACGTGGATCGTGCCGGGCAGCACCTTGTGGTGCAGGGCCAGCGCGACCTTCATCAGACCCGCCGTGCCGGCCGCGGCCTTGGTGTGCCCGATCTGCGACTTGACGCTGCCCAGGGCCGCGAAGTGCCGCTCCTTCGACGCGTCGCGGAGCAGGTCGCCCAGGGCGGAGAGCTCGGTGCGGTCGCCGACCACGGTGCCGGTGGCGTGCGCCTCGAACAGCTCGACCGACGCGGGCGAGCAGTCGGCGTCGGCGTAGGCCCGCTCCAGTGCGACCCGTTGGCCTTCCGCCCGGGGCGCGTAGATGCTCTTCGCCCGGCCGTCGCTGGAGGAGCCGATGCCGCGGATCACCGCGTAGATCCGGTTGCCGTCCCGCACGGCGTCCGCCAGCCGCTTCAGCGCGACCATGCCGATGCCCTCGCCCAGCAGGGTCCCGTCGGCCGCGTCGGAGAAGGGGCTGATGGTGCCGCTGCGGGACAGCGCCCCGACCTTGGAGAAGCACATGTACATGAAGACGGAGCTGTCGGTGTCGACCCCGCCGGTGATCATCATCTCGGCGCGTCCGTCGACCAGTTCGGCCACCGCCAGCCGGATCGCGGACAGCGAGGCCGCGCAGGCCGCGTCCACCGTGCAGTTCATACCGCCCAGGCCGAGCCGGTTGGCCACCCGCCCCGAGATCACGTTGGCGAGCAGACCGGGGAAGGCGTTCTCCTGCCACGGCGCGTACGCCTTCACGTACTTGTCCGCGATGTCGTCGGCGTCCTGGGCCGACAGCCCGCAGCTGCGCACCACTTCCTTGAGCACCGGGGTGGAGAGCCGGGCCGAGAGCGGATGCACCAGCGGAACCGGTCCGGTGGTGCCGAGCACGACACCGGTCCTGGCGGGGTCGTACCAGTCCGAGCCGGTCGCCCCGGCGTCCTTCAGCAGATCGCGGGCGACCCCGAGGCTCAGCACCTGCATGGTGCTGGTGACCTCGATCTGCTGGGGCGGCAGCCCGAATTCCAGCGGGTCGAATTCCACGTCGGACAGGAACGCCCCGCGCCTGGAATAGGTCTTGTCAGGGGCGTCGGGGTCGGCGTCGTAGTAATCGTCCGGATTCCACCGGGAAAGCGGGACCTCTTCGGTGCAGTCCGTTCCGTCGACAATGTTCTGCCAGTATTCACGGTGATTGCGCGCCATCGGGAAAAGACCGGACATTCCCACGATCGCGATCGGATTACGGGCCAGCCTTCGGTCGCTCATGCGGCCACGACCCCGACGGTGCCGGCCAGCAGACCGGCCGCCGCGTCCTCGGCGAAGACCTGGTGGCCGAGGGGGCCGGGGTGCAGGTTGTCGTCGGCCCACATCGCGGCCTCGCGCCACTTCCTGGGCCGCCGCACGTCGACCAGGATCGCGCCGGTGCTCGCGGCGAGCTCCTCGACGACCGCGTTGCCCTCCTCGAAGCGGTCGTACATGGCCTGGTGGGAAACGGCCGGTGACGGCTGGTCCCGCAGGAAGTCCGGGTAGTTGGCGGTCAGTACGGTGGTGTCCGCACCGGCGAGCGACTCCAGGATGGTGCGCATGTTGCGCCGGTAGCGCCGGGCGTCGTAGTCGCCCAGCAGGTCGTTCACGCCGACCACGACCCCGATGATGGGCGCCTTGCCGGCCAGCGCGCGAGGCAGCTGGCGGTTCACCACCCGCTGCGTGGTGGAGCCGTACTGGCCCAGGTTGCGCACACTGCCCGGGGGCAGGTCGAGCAGGTCGGCCAGGCGCGCCGCCCAGCCGTGGAAACCGCCGTCCGCCGCCGGGTCGCCCCAGCCCTCCACAAAACTGTCCCCGATTACCGTAAGCCTGTTCGTGGGCATGCCGAATTCCCTTCTCGATCACGAGACAGAAAATGACGTGCGACAAATTCCGCGCAGGACCCGACCATGTTCCGGGCAGCCGGCCGTCACCGTTGGCGGCGGCTTTTCGGGAGGCTCAGGGAGTGGTGTGCGGAAAGGTCGTCACAGGCGTCACAACGGAATGCTTTCCGATACGGTTCAGCGGATATTCAAGATCATTTACCGGCGGACGATCAGGCCAGTTCGGCCAGCACCGCGTCCGTGAACACCGGCCACGCCTCGACCGCCCACGGGCCGAACGCCCGGTCGGCCAGGGCGACGCAGGCCGCGCCCGCGTCCGGGTCGAGCCACAGGAACGTACCCGACTGGCCGAAGTGGCCGAAGGTGCGCGGCGAGGACGAACCGCCCGTCCAGTGCGGGGACTTGGAGTCGCGGATCTCGAAGCCGAGGCCCCAGTCGTTGGGGTTCTGGTGGCCGTAGCCCGGCAGGACGCCCTTGGTGCCCGGGTACTGGACCGTCATCGCCTCGGCGACCGTGCGCGGGTCGAGCAGACGCGGGACCTGGACCTCGGCGGCGAACCGGAGCAGGTCCTCCACCGTCGAGACACCGTCCTTGGCGGGGGAGCCGTCGAGGACGGTCGCGGTCATGCCGAGCGGCTCAAGCACCGCCTGGTGGAGATAGTCCCCGAAGGGAATCTCCGTCGCCGCGGCGATGTGCTCGCCGAGCTGCTCGAAACCGGCGTTGGAGTACAGCCGCCGCTCACCGGGCGGCGCCGTCACGCGGTGTTCGTCGAAGGCGAGGCCCGAGGTGTGCGCGAGCAGATGCCGGACCGTCGACCCGGGCGGACCGGCCGGCTCGTCGAGATCGATCGCCCCCTCCTCGTACGCGACGAGGGCGGCGTACGCCGTGAGCGGCTTGGTGACCGAGGCCAGTGGGAAGCGGTGGTCCGCCGGGCCGTGCGTGCCCAGGAGCGTGCCGTCCGCGCGCACGGCGCCCGCCGCGGCGGTGGGAACCGGCCAGTTCTCGATCAGCGCGAGGCTCTTCAGCGACATGCCGCCGAGCCTATGCGCTCACAGGTGCAGCTCCAGCAAGGGGTCCGGCTTGGGCCGGAAGCCGAGGGAGGCGTACAGCGGCTCGGCCTGCGGCGACGCGGTCAGATGGACCCGGGCGGCACCCCGCTCGCGGAACCACGCCAGCAGCTCCTCCATGCACGCACGCGCGTACCCGCGGCGCCGCGCGTCCGGATCGGTAGCCACGCTGAAGACGAAACCGACCGCCCCGCGCGGATCCCCGGACTTCCCGATCCGGTAGTCGACGGTGCCGACCACCAGCGCGGCCAGCCCCTCGGGCCGCTCGGGGTGATCCACGACGAACGCGGCGAAGTCCCCGTCCCGCTCACCCAGCTTCGCCCGCAGAGTCGGCAGCGACTCGGCATGCCACTCCGTCGACCCGTCCGACCCCGGCAGGGCGTCGATCATCACTTGCCGCAGCCGCAGCACTTCCGGCGCATCCTCGGGCACCGCACGACGTACGAGACTCATGCCCGTACGCTAGCGATCGCCCCGCCACCCCGTCCTGCCGATTTATTACCTGTTCCGCTTGCTTGGAGTGCACTCCAAGGCCATAGCGTTGAGCGCATGACGGTGATGGAGACCACCCCCACCAGGACCGACCTCTGCGGCGCCCCGCCCCACCCGCACCGGCGCCCCGAGGGCGAGGACAGCTACACGATCAGCGAGGTCGTCGCGTTCACCGGCCTGACCGCGCACACCCTGCGCTGGTACGAGCGCATCGGGCTCATGCCGCACGTCGACCGCTCCCACACCGGCCAGCGCCGCTACAGCAACCGCGACCTCGACTGGCTCGACCTCGTCGGCAAGCTGCGGCTCACCGGCATGCCGGTCGCCGACATGGTCCGGTACGCGGAACTCGTGCGCGAGGGCGACCACACCTTCGGCGACCGTTTCGAGCTCCTCGAAGCGACCCGCCGGGACGTCCTGGCCCGGATCGCCGAGCTCCAGGACACGCTCGCGGTGCTCGACCGGAAGATCAGTTTCTACGCGGACGCCGACGGCGCCCGTGCCTACGAGGCGGAGAAAGTGCGATGACGAACGGCAGGATCCCGACCGTACGACTCGGCGCCACCGGTCCGGAGGTCGGCGTCCAGGGCCTGGGCTGCATGGGCATGAGCTTCGCCTACGGCCCCTCGGACGCGCAGGAGTCCCGCGCCACCCTGGAGCGCGCCCTCGAACTGGGGATCACCCTGTACGACACGGCGGACGCGTACGGCCAGGGCGAGAACGAGCGCTTCCTGTCCCCGTTCTTCAAGGCCAACCGCGACCAGGTCGTCATCGCGACCAAGTTCGCCCTGTCGATCCCGGCGGGCGAGCCCACGCGCCGGGTCATCCGCAACGACCCGCCCTACATCCGCCAGGCCGTCGAGGCGAGCCTCAAGCGCCTGGACGTCGACGAGATCGACCTCTACTACATGCACCGGCGCGATGTGAACGTACCGATCGAGGAGTCCGTCGGTGCCATGGCCGAGCTGGTCCGCCAGGGCAAGGTCAAGCACCTGGGCCTGAGCGAGGTCACGGCGGCGGAACTGCGCGCGGCGCACGCGATCCACCCGATCGCGGCCGTCCAGTCCGAGTGGTCCCTGTTCAGCCGGGACATCGAGCCCAACGTGGTGCCGGCGGCGCGGGAACTGGGCGTGGCCCTCGTCCCGTACTCCCCGCTCGGACGCGGCTTCCTCACCGGCTCCTTCACCAACGCCGACAAGGAACTCACCTCCGACGACTTCCGCCGCCAGCAGCCTCGCTACACCGGCGAGAACGCGGCGGCCAACGCGGCCCTCCTGGACCCCATCCGCACGATCGCCGCGGCCCACGACGCCTCCCTCGGCCAGATCGCCCTGGCCTGGGCCCAACAACAGGCAACGGTCCACAACTTGCCGGTCGTCCCGATCCCGGGCACGCGCAAGCCGGGACGGGTGGAGGAAAACGCCGGAGCAACGGCCATCGTCCTGACGGACGAGGAACTGGCGGCTCTGGAACCGATCGCGTCAAAGGTGGCGGGAGACCGCTACGCAGACATGCGGTTCTCATCAGCAGGCCGCGAGTAGAGACACCTAGGGGCGCGGGGAACTGCGCGAGCAACCCACCACAACCCGCACCCGAAATCGCACCTCACAACTCAGCCAACAACTCCGCCTTCTTCACGGAGAACTCCTCATCAGTGACCAACCCGGCCTGATGCAGCTCCCCCAGATGACGGATCCTCTCGGCGATGTCGGCCGGATCGCGCCTCGGCGCCCCGGCCGACACAGCCGCAACCGGCCCCCGATCCCGAACCGCCGCCAACACCGCCGCAGCGAACGGCAGTGACTCGTGCACGGGCCCATATCCCAGCCCGAACACCACCGCCGCCGGATCCTGATCCGCCTGCGCCGGCTGCGCGCCCACATCCCGCCGCAGCAACCGCAGATGCCCCTCGAACACCTCGGGCGACCGCCACTCGACACCACTCAGCTCGGTCACCGCGAAACTCTGGTCCCCGGCCTTCCACTTCGTGGACGACGCCCCCGTCCAGAACCACCGGAAGTGCACGGTCTTCCCGTCGAAGGACGCCTTCGCGTCGTACGCCTTGAACGCCCGAGGTGCTTCAGGAGCGGCCACCAGGAACCGCTCCGCGGGCTCGTCGTCCCCGCTCAGCCGCGCCCGCAACTCATCCGCGTAGTACTCCGCGAGCGTCTCGCGCTCGGCGGACAGCACCAGCCGATACGGATCGCACGCTTCCTTCAGCTGCCCCGCCGCCGCCTCGACCAGAGGATCCGCCCCGACCCGCGGAACGATCCGCAGGACCACCGTGCCGCGCTTGCCGGGCGTCAGCGTCACCCCGGCTATCGCGTCCAGCGGGACACTCCGTTCCCCCAGCGCCTGAAAGAGCTTGGGTGTCCGAATCCCGCGTTCGTAGCGGATGAGCACGGAGTCGGACTCGAACTCCCAGGCAGCGTGAAATCCGGCCAGTACGTCACCCATGCGGCTCATCGTATGCGCGGACCGCTTCTTCGTCGCCATCTCGCGCAGACCGCAGTTCCTGCGCCTCTACGCGCGTCCGGTCGTCGCCGCGCCGGACAAACCGGCGAGACACGCGTCGTTGTCACGCGCGCACCGCACCGAGCCGTACGCGCCGACGCCGATCTCGGCGAAGTTGAGGAGGCTCTCGGTGTCCGGCTCGAAATAGCCGCCGTGTCCCTTCGCGCCCTGTGCCGACAACACCCGTGCCCCGAAGGCAGAGGAGACCGGGTCGGCGCCGTGGCCGAGCCCGCCGAGCTCCAGGTAGGGCACGTCCTGGATCCAGTCGGTGGCGTCCCGCATCGACCACACCTGTGCGGAGGTGTGCAGATGGGAGGCCTTCTCGGTGCGCATGCCGGGGCTGCCGGCCACCGCTATGTCGGTCACCCGGCGCGGCAGAGTGTGCGCGGCGACCCCGCACACCACGGAGCCGTAGCTGTGGCAGAACAGGGAGACCGGTGCCTTGCCGGGCAGGGCGCGGACCAGGGCGTTCAGCCGGACGGCGCCGTCCTCGGCGCGCATCGCGGTCGCCGAGTCGATGCCGAGTCCGGCGGGCGCGGTGTAGTCGGCCCAGGCGATCACGGCCGTACGCGTCGAGGGGGCGGCCGCCTGCTCCGCGTTGTAGAGCGACTTGGCCATGCCGACCGGTGCCGAGTACGGCTTGTTGGTCTTCTGGAAGGTGAGCAGGTCGGTGTCGACGCCGGGGACGACGACCGAGACGCGCTCGGCGTGCTGGAGGTTGCCGAAGACCTCGGCGACCCGGCCGGTGCCCTCGGGGTCGAAGGCGAGGATGTGCCGGCCCTCGTGCATCAGCGCCTCGTAGCGGTGCATGCGGCGGCCGGCCTCGTGCTGCCCGGAGGGCGAGAGGCGGCTGTCGTGCATGCGCTTGGCCTCCACCCCGCGCTGCTTGGCGAGCGCGAGGTGGTTGGCCCGGTAGCGCAGGGCGACGGGGGCGCCGTTCATGTTGCCGACCGCGAGGGGATAGCGGCGGGCGAGGTCGGTGCGCTGCTGCACGGTGAGCGAGGCGAAGAACCGGGAGAGCACGGCGGGGGCCGCGTCCGGGTCCGGGAGCCGGTGTCCGTACAGGCGGCCGTGCTCCCAGGAGGAGCGGGAGGCCTGGAGCGGAGTCTTGTCGTGGTGGCTGCGCAGGGCCGTCCAGCCCGTGGTCGCCAGCATCACGAAGACGACGGCCAGCGCGAGCAGTGCGCGCCAGACGTTCAGTTGCGGGGAGGTGTCGAAGGAAGTCACTGGGAGGACACACTAGGAGAACGGGACGGTCTCGCGTGAGCCGAGTGACCGAGATCACGTTTCGATAAACGTGGCGTTGACCTCAATGGTTCCGAAGGTTCCTCAGTGTGTTCGCCAGCTGTCCGTGAGTGCGGGGCCCACCTGTTCGAGGTAGGTGTCCGTCAGCTCGCGCATCGCCGCCAGACCGAGGTCCTCGCGCCGGGTCCACTGCCGCTCCGCGACCCGCATCACCCCGCCGAAGACGGCCACGGCCAGCCGCGGCCGCGGATCGGCGTCCACGTCGAGGCCCTCGCGCTCGGCGAGCACGCGCGCGATGGTCTCCTCGGTCTCCTCGCTGTGCCGCAGATGCGCGGCGAGCAGCACCGGCGTCGACTCGATCACCCGGTACATGCGCAGGAAGCTCTCCAGCGGTACGACCGACTCGACGATCTCGTTGAGGGCGTCCCAGTTCCCGAGCACCGCCCGGCGCAGCGCCTCCAGCGGCGCCTCGTGGGCGGGACGCTCGCGCACCGCCTGGATGAACCGGTCGGTGACCAGATCGTGCAGCGCGAGCGCGGCCTCGTCCTTGCCGGCGAAGTAGCGGAAGAAGGTGCGCTGGGAGACGTCGACGGCGGCGGCGATGTCGTCGACGGTGGTCCGCTCGTAGCCGCGGGTGGTGAACAGCTCGACGGCGGCGCGCAGCAGCTCGTCCCGGGTGCGCTGTTTCTTGCGTTCGCGCAGTGTTTCCATATGCGTCAGTTACCGACTTGTGAATTGGTTTGTCAATTGTCAGCGGCTGTCATTAGCCTCGCGGTATGACTAGTCAGACCACCATCGAGACGGCGGGGTCGGGGGACAAGGCACCAACGGCCCCGTCGGACAAGGCGCCGGGCGCCGGGCTGCGCGGCCACCCCTGGTTCACCCTCGTCACGGTCGCCGTCGGGGTCATGATGGTGGCCCTGGACGGCACCATCGTGGCCATCGCCAACCCGGCCATCCAGAAGGACCTGGGCGCGAGCTTCGCGGACGTCCAGTGGATCACCAACGGCTACTTCCTGGCCCTCGCGGTCTCCCTGATCACCGCCGGCAAGCTCGGCGACCGCTTCGGGCACCGCCAGACCTTCCTGATCGGCGTCACCGGCTTCGCCGCCGCGTCCGGCGCCATCGGCCTGTCCAGCAGCATCGCCGCGGTCGTCACCTTCCGCGTGCTGCAGGGCCTGTTCGGCGCGCTGCTGATGCCGGCCGCTCTCGGCCTGCTGCGCGCCACCTTCCCGGCCGAGAAGCTGAACATGGCGATCGGCATCTGGGGCATGGTCATCGGCGCCTCCACCGCGGGCGGCCCGATCCTCGGCGGCGTCCTCGTCGAGCACGTCAACTGGCAGTCGGTGTTCTTCATCAACGTGCCCGTCGGCATCATCGCCCTGATCCTCGGCCTGGTGATCCTGCTGGACCACCGCGCCGAGAACGCGCCGCGCTCCTTCGACCTCCTGGGCATCGGCCTGCTGTCCGGCGCGATGTTCTGCCTGGTCTGGGCCCTGATCAAGGCCCCGGCGTGGGGCTGGGGCGACGGCAAGACCTGGGCGTTCCTGGCCGCGGCGGTCCTGGGCTTCGCCCTGTTCGCCTTCTGGGAGACGAAGGTCAAGGAGCCGCTGATCCCGCTGGGCCTGTTCCGCTCGGTGGCGCTGTCCGCGGGTGTCGTGCTGATGGTCCTGATGGCCATCGCCTTCATGGGCGGCCTGTTCTTCGTGACCTTCTACCTCCAGAACGTGCACGGCATGAGCCCGATCGACGCGGGCCTGCACCTGCTTCCCCTCACCGGCATGATGATCGTCGGCTCCCCGCTCGCGGGCGCGATGATCACCAAGCTCGGCCCGCGCATCCCGCTGGCCGGCGGCATGGCGTCCGTCGCGATCGCCATGTACGGCATGTCGACGCTGGAGACGGACACCGGCAGCGGCGTGATGTCCATCTGGTTCGCCCTGCTGGGCCTCGGCCTCGCGCCGGTCATGGTCGGCGCCACGGAGGTCATCGTCGGCAACGCGCCGATGGAGCTCTCCGGTGTCGCCGGCGGTCTCCAGCAGGCCGCGATGCAGATCGGCGGCAGCCTCGGTACGGCGGTCCTCGGCGGTGTGATGGCGTCCAAGGTGGACAGCGACCTGGCCGCCAACTGGAAGGGCGCCGGGCTCCCCGAGCTCACCCCGAGCCAGCTGGACCAGGCCTCCGAGGCCGTCCAGGTCGGCGTGGCACCGGTCGCCAAGGGCACGCCCGAGGCGATCGCCGCGAAGATCGCCGACGTCGCGCACGACACGTTCATCTCCGGCATGAGCCTCGCCTCCCTCGTCGCGTGCGGGGTGGCGGTGGTGGCGGTCTTCGTCGCCTTCCTCACCAAGCGCGGTGCGAACGCGGAGGCGGGCGCGGGCGTGGGCCACATCTGATCCGACGGGGCGGGTCCGGCGGACCCTCTCCGACGGGTTTTCAACGGACTTCGCCTATCAGGGTGAAGAGGCTAAAGATTCCTTCTGTTCGGCACGCGCCGCAGGTCACAGTGGGTCAAGCCCTCCGCAGGGGGTGACTCGGGACCGCGGCGCGCTGCCGGAGGGGGACAGCGCGCCGCAGGCCCGGGACGATTACCGGCCGCATCGGGGGTACCCGAACCTCTGAGCCCCGAACAGACTCCGGGGCCGAGGGAGTTGACGATGGCGGGCTTCGGAAGCCGAACGCGCAAGTACCCCCGCTCGCGTGGCCGCATGAGGTCACGGACCGGGCCGGACCGCGCGACGCTGGGAATCATCGGAGTCGTCTGCGCGATCGCCGGATTCTTCGTACTGGGCCTGATCCTCGGCCCGGTGGCGATCGTCTGCGGCTGGCTCGCGATGGGCCGCACGTGGACCTGGACCAGGAGTCGCCCGGTCCCGGCCCTGGTGGCCCTGGTGCTGGGCGCGCTCGACACGCTCCTGGCGATCTACTGGCTGTTCCTCTGACGGAGCCCGCCACGACCTCCGGCGGAACACCGATCACGACTTGGCCGACGGCTCCGGCAACGGCGCGGACGGCTCGCGCAGCGCCGCGACCTCGGCGCGCAGCGCCCGTACCTCCTCGGTCAGCGCCTCGATGGCCTCGGTCTGCCGACGCTCCTCCACGTCGTCCTTCTCGAACCGGGCGAGGAACCACGTGGCGATGTTCGCGGTCACCACACCGAGCAACGCGATCCCGGACAGCATCAACCCGACGGCGACCATCCGCCCCAGGCCGGTCGTCGGTGCGTGGTCCCCGTACCCCACGGTCGTCATCGTCGTGAACGACCACCACAGGGCGTCACCCAACGTCCGGATGTTCCCGTTCGGGGAGTCCCGCTCGACCGACAGCACGGCCAGCGACCCGAACATCAACAGTCCGACGACGGCGCCCACCACATAGGTCGTCAGCTGGATCTGCGAGGCCATCCGGGCCCGCCGCCCCACCAGCATCAGCGTGGACACCATGCGCAGCAGCCGCAACGGCTGGAGCAGCGGCAGCAGTACGGCACACAGGTCCAGCCAGTGCGTCCGTACGAACTGTTTGCGCTGCTCACTCATCGCCAGCCGCACCAGGTAGTCCCCGGCGAACGCGCCCCACACCACCCACTCGACCGCCGTGCACACCGTCGTCAGCGAGTGCCCGGCGGTCTTGTCCACGATCGGCACGGCGTAGGCAATGGCGAACCCCACCGCGAGCGCCAGCAGGGGCCGTTGAGTGCGCTGCTCCCAACGGGCTTGTGCCGACAGTTCCTTCATGCCCGCATCGTAAAGAAACACCGAAGGGTGGTGAGGCCGCGTCGCGGCGTAGGAGGCCAAGAGATGTACGACCCCACAGTCGCCCGACTCACCTACCGGGCCCTGCTCGGCCGCCGCCGGGCCCTCATCCTGGG
>NZ_JBSFLV010000153.1:0-21580 GCF_053599215.1 Streptomyces sp. NPDC001002
GCGAAGAAGAAACTCGCCGCGCAGTTGGGGCGAAAGGACGTCGAACGGTCCGGACACAAGACAGACGAAGGAAGGAGCAGTCAGTGAACGACGACCCGTACCGGCGGCCCGCACGACGACGAAAGTCTCGGGCACCACTGGACGCCGCCGGTATGGGTACAACTGCGTACGCGGCGAACGAGCGGAGAAGGAACGTGGCACACGGGCCGGGCGAGGCCTATGAACGGATGCTGGCGGTGGCCGTCGGGGCGCTCCACGAGAGGGAGCCCGAGCGGCTGTGGCCGCTGCTGGCCGGCACCCTGCCCGAGCTGTGCGGCGGTGAGCTGCTGGTCTACAAGCTGGACGACTGGAGCGAGCGCGCGGGCACGGTCGGCATGTCGACCGGTGTCGCCGCCCAATTGGACGCCCTCGGGGACGAGGACCTGGGTCTGCTGCGCTCCGGCTACCCGTTCGCCGACCACTACGCCACCGGCCCCGACCGGACGCCGTACACCGCGCGCGGGGCGGCGGGCCGGGAGTGGTCCGCGAGCCCCACCGCACGGCTGCTCGACGAGATCATGGACGTGGACCATGTGCTGGCGGTCCCGCTGCCGCAGGTCACCACCCCGATCACCGGGTGCATGGTCTACCGCTCCGGCCGGGACTTCACCGAGGACCACGTCCGCACGGCCCAACTGCTGCAGCCCTTACTGGCCGCCGTCGAGGAGCAGCGGCAACTGCTGGTCCAGTGGCGGCAGTCGGCCGAGCCGGCCGTCGTCCGCGAACCGGCTGCGGCGGGCGATCTCACGCCCCGGGAGACGACCGTCCTGCTGCTGCTCACCGATGCCCTCACCGCGACCGCCATCGGCCGCCGGCTCGGCATCTCGGACCGTACGGTCCACAAGCACGTCGAGAACATCTACCGCAAGCTCGGCACCCGCGACCGCATCAGCACGGTCCTGCGCGCCCAGCAGCTCGGCCTCGTCCCGACACCCGCCGTGTCCCGCGGCCGGGCCTGAGCGGGTCCGTACGGGGGGTGGTCAGTCGCCTCGGTAGAGGGCGGTGATCAGTTCGATCGCCGCGGGGGTGGCGGGGTGCGGGTCGTCGCGCCACCAGGCGAGGCGGACAGCGATGGGTTCGGCGTCGCGCACCGGCCGGTAGACGACGCCGGGGCGCGGGTACTGGTTGGCGGTCGACTCGGCCGTCATGCCGACGCACCGGCCGCCGGCGATGGTGGTGAGCCAGTCGTCGACGTCGTGCGTCTCCTCGGTGGCCGGGCGGGCGTCCGGCGGCCACAGGTCCGCGGTGGTGGTGCCGGTACGGCGGTCGATGAGCAGGGTGCGCCCGGACAGGTCGGCGAGCCGGACGGACCGGCGCCGGGCCAGCGGATCGTCGGCGGCGAGGGCGCACAGGCGCCGTTCCAGGCCGACGATGGCGCTGTCGAAGCGTTTCTCGTCCAGCGGCCTGCGGACGACGGCCAGGTCGCAGGCGCCCTCCACCAGGCCGGCCGAGGTGGAGTTGACCCGGACGAAGTGCAGGTCGGTGGCGGGGTGGGCCTGGGCCCAGCGGCGCTGGAAGGCGGGCGTGTGCCGGCCGAGCGCCGACCAGGCGTAGCCGATGCGCAGGCTGGTGTGCCCGGAGGTGGCCGTGTGCACGAGGTCGTCCACCTCGCCCAGCACCCGGCGGGCCTGCGCGAGCACCCGCAGCCCCGTCGGGGTGGGCGCCACCTCGCGCGAGGTGCGCCGCAACAGCCGTACGCCCAAGGTCCGTTCGAAGGAGGCCAGGGTCCGGGACACGGCCGCCTGGGAGACGCCGAGGGCGATGGCCGCGTCGGTGAAGCCGCCCTCGTCGACGATGGCGACGAGACAGCGCAACTGCCGGAGTTCCACATCCGCATCCATGACTCCAGCGTATAGATCTCCGGCCGAACGCATTTTGCGCAACGAAGACCTCGGCGCACGATCGGAGCATGCCCGACGCATCCGCACCCGCCGCCCCCGCCCGGGTCCACCCCGCGCCCACGGCTGCCGCCTCCGAACGGCAGCGTCTCGTCGGCGTGGCCACCATGGTCGGCAGCGGGCTGTCCAACCAGACCGGCGCCGCGATCGGTTCCCTCGCGTTCCCCGTGCTCGGGCCGGTGGGTGTGGTCGCGGTACGGCAGTACGTCGCCGCGGCCGTGCTGCTGGCTGTCGGGCGGCCCCGGCTGCGGTCCTTCACGTGGGCGCAGTGGTGGCCGGTGCTGCTGCTGGCGCTGGTGTTCGGGACGATGAACCTGTCCCTGTACACGGCCATCGACCGGGTCGGCCTCGGGCTTGCGGTGACTCTGGAGTTCCTCGGTCCGCTGACCGTGGCGCTCGTCGCGGCACGGCGCCGGGTCGACGCCTGCTGTGCGGTGATCGCGGCGGTGGGTGCGGTGGCGCTGATGCGGCCGCGGCCCTCTGCCGACTACGTGGGGATGGCGCTGGGGCTGCTCGCCGCCGTCTGCTGGGCCTCGTACATCCTGCTCAACCGGACCGTGGGCCGGCGGCTGCCCGGCGCGCAGGGGTCCGCGGCGGCTGCCGCCGTGTCGGCGCTGATGTTCCTGCCGGTCGGGGTCGTCGTCGTGCTGCGGCAGCCGCCGACCGTGGGTGCCGTGGGGTGTGCGGTGGCGGCCGGTGTGCTGTCGTCGGCGGTGCCGTATCTCGCCGACATGTTCACCTTGCGGAAGGTGTCGGCGCAGGCGTTCGGGCTGTTCATGAGCGTCAATCCGGTGCTGGCGGCGGTCGTCGGGCTGGTCGGGCTCGGGCAGCGTCTCGGGTGGGCGGAGTGGGCGAGCATCGGGGCGGTCGTGGTGGCGAACGCGCTCAGCATCGCGACGCGGCGCACGTGACTGTCGTAGGGCGTGCGGCTGTCAGCTCTGGCCGGGGCCCAACGCGCCGCCGCCCTTGAGGCGTTCGAGGTCGGACGGGCGGACCTGGATGGCGATCACGGCGACGAGGGCGGCGACCAGAGTGAAGATCGCGGCCATCACGAAGGCGGCGGAGACACCGGAGGTCAGGACCTCGTCGGCCCAGGGGGACGGCAGTTGACCGGTGCGCCGGAACTGGAGGCGTTCGGCCGGGGTCGCCTGGGCCAGGAAGTCGCGGACCTGCTTCTTCGCCTCGTTGTTGCTCGCGGTGCCGAACATCGTGACCAGGATGGAGAGTCCGAGCGCGCCGCCCACCTGCTGGGTGGCGTTGAGGAGTCCGGAGGCCGCGCCGGACTCCGCGACCGGCACGTCGGAGAGCGCCATGAGCGTGAGCGCGACGAACTCCATGCCCATGCCGAGGCTGAAGACGAGCATCGGGCCGAGGATGCTGCCCGCGTAGGTGGAGTGCACGTCGGTGAGGGTCAGCCAGGCCAGACCGGCCGCCGCGAGGACCGCGCCGATCACCATGAAGGGCTTGGGGCCGTACACGGGAAGGAACTTGGAGGCCAGCCCGGCGCCGACCGCGATGACCGCACTGACCGGCAGGAAGGCGAGGCCCGCCTCCAACGGGCTGAAGCCCAGCACGTCCTGGACGAAGAGGGTCAGGAAGAAGAACATGCCGAAGATCGCGGCGGAGAGACTCAGCATGATGCCGTACGTGCCCGCGCGGTTGCGGTCGGCGAACATGTGCAGCGGGGTGATGGGCTGCCTGGACCGCCGCTCGATCAGGACGAACGCCACCAGGACGACGACCGCCGCCGCGAACGAGGCGAGCGTGAACGCGTCGCGCCAGCCTTCCTGCGCGGCTCTGATGAAGCCGTACACCAGCAGCACCATGCCCACGGTGGAGGTGAGCGCGCCGGTGATGTCGAAGCGGCCGGGGTGGCGTTCGGACTCCTTGATCCAGCGGGGTGTGGCGAGCACGATCAGCAGGCCGATGGGGACGTTGACGAACAGCACCCAGCGCCAGTTGAGCCACTCGACGAGCATGCCGCCGGCGAGCAGTCCGATCGCGCCGCCGCCCGAGGAGACCGCGGCGAACACGCCGAACGCCCGGTTGCGCTCGGGCCCTTCGCGGAACGTGGTGCTGATCAGGGCCAGCGAGGTCGGGGACGCGATGGCGCCGCCGACGCCCTGGAGGGCGCGGGCGGCGAGGAGTTGGCCGGAGTTCTGGGACAGTCCGCCGAGCAGCGAGGCCAGCACGAAGAGCAGTACGCCGAAGACGAAGACGCGCCGCCTGCCGAGGATGTCGCCGGCCCGGCCGCCCAGCAGCAGGAGGCCGCCGAAGGTGAGGGTGTAGGCGTTGACCACCCACGACAGGCTGGTGGTGGAGAAGTCCAGGGAGCGCTGGATGTCCGGCAGCGCGATGTTCACGATGGTGATGTCCAGGACCACCATCAGCTGGCAGGACGCGATGACCAACAGCGCCATGCCGTTTCCGCCACCGCCGGTGTCCTTCGCGGTGGCCTGCGACGAAGAGGTCGGCTCTGCGCTGTGGCTCATGTGCGTCGCCCTCCCGGGGGCGAGGCCCCGCGGGGAGTCGGTCAGGTCAGTGAACGGTTCCGTCCACTGTTCGACCGTACGCCGGTGCTGTGGGCGTCACCACCGGAACCGGGCATCCCGCCCGGAACGGGCGATGACGCCCCCACCGACAGCGCGTCAGCGTGTCTTGTGCGTCGCCGCGAACTCGTCGGCGGCGGCGAGGTCGAAGTCCCCGTGGTCGCTGCCGAGGCCCTGTGCCACCAGTGCGGCGGAGGCGCTGCCGAGCACGGCGGCCTCGCGGGGCGTGCGGCCCAGGCTCACGGCGCGCAGGAAACCGGCCGAGAAGGCGTCGCCGCAGCCGGTGGTGTCGACGACCTCGATGTCGTAGGCGGGGACCGTCTCGGTGCCCTCGGCCGTGACCAGGAGCGCGCCCTCGGCGCCGCGGGTGACCGCCACGAGTCCGGCGCCGGCGGCGAGGAGCTTGCGCGCGCCGGTCAGCAGGTCGGTCTCCTCGCTGAAGCCGAGGACCTGGTCGTCGTTCGGGAGCAGGAAGTCGACGTGCGGGAGCAGCGGTTCGATCTGGTCGAAGGTGCCGAGTTCGCCGGGGGCGAGGAGGTCGACGGAGGTGACCACGCCGTGCTCCTTGGCGTGCGCCAGGATGCGCGCCGCGACCTCGGCGCCGATCAACTCCGGTCCGCCCAGGTGCAGATGGGTGGCTTCGGCGACCGCGTCCCAGGGCACGTCGTCAAGACCGTAGGTGATGTTGGCGCCCAGCAGGTGGAGGGAGGGGCGGTCGCCGTTGGGGCGGATCGGCAGGACGGTGGCAGAGGTGGAGGTGTCGGTGCGGCGGACGAGGAGTCCGGTGTCGATCCCCGCGCGGTCGAGGAGTTGGACGAGCAGGTCGCCGGTCGGGTCGGTGCCGATGGCGCCCGCGGTGCGGACCGAGGCGCCGAGCTTGGCCAGGGTCAGCGCGGTGCCGGCGGCCGTCCCGGCGGCGGTCATCCTGATGTCGTCGACCAGGGTGGCGCCCTGTCCCTCGGGTATGGCCTCCACGGGCCGCACCAGCACGTCCAGTACGTGCACGCCCATCGTGACGACGTTCATAGGGTTCCCTCCTGCGCGGGTGGTACGGGGTGAGTGGTGCCGTAGTCGCGGGCGATCGCGGCCTCGATGACCGCGAGTTGCTGCTGTTCGTCGAGGACGCGCGGCGGTCCGAGGACGGCCGCGCGCTGATACACACCGCACGCCCACTCCACCAACAGGGCGTGCTCGACGGCCTTTTCGAGGGTCTGCGCGTGGGTGAGCGCGCCGTGGTTGGCCATCAGCGCGGCGCTGCGGCCGTCCAGTGCGGTGATGACCGACTCGGCGAGTTCGGGGGTGCCGAAGGTGGCGTACGGCGCGACCCGGACCGTGCCGCCGACGGACAGCAACTGGTAGTGGATGCAGGGCAGTTCGTCCAGCACGCAGGAGAGGGCGGTGGCCATCGGGGCGTGGGTGTGGACGACCGCGCCGGTGCCGTAGCGCCGGTAGACGCCGAGGTGGAGGTCGAGTTCGGAGGTCGGTTCCAGGGTGCCGGCGACGATCTTTCCGTCGAGGTCGACCACGGTGACCTGGTCCGGGGTCAGTTCGGCGAGGACCGCTCCGGTCGCGGTGATCGCGACGAGCCCCTCCACGCGTACGCTGACGTTCCCGGCCGTGCCGATGAGCAGGCCCGCGGCCCCGAGCCGACGGCAGGAGTCCGCCACGGCGGCCCGCTCCTGGCCCAGCACCGCGCTTGAGTCGGTCATGTGCGGGACCGTAACCTAAACGTGAAACAAAGTCACGTTCACATTCGGAGGTAGTGCGTGGGCGAGCCCGCCGCGGAGTCCGTGGGGTCCGCTCCCCTGCGTCGTATGCCCCAACAGGCGCGCAGCAAAGCGCGGTTGGCGCGGGTGCTGGAGGCGGCCGAGCGGTTGCTGGTCGACGAGGGGGTCGAGGCGCTGACCACCACCCGGGTCGCCGCCGAGGCGAAGGTGTCGATCGGCTCGCTGTACCAGTACCTGCCGGACCGGGACGCGATCATCGACGCCCTGGCGAGCGGCTACTTCGGCAAGCTGGAGGCCCTCATGGAGGGGTTCGTCCAGGGGGCGGCGGAGCAGCGCTGGGAGGATCCGGTGGGGGTGCTCGTGGATGCGTACGCCGGGCTCTACCGCACCGAACACGGCTTCCGGGCGCTGTGGTTCGGCAGTGGTCTGACCGAGCGGACGCGGGCCGCGGACCGTGAGCACAAGCTCCGTATGGCGGACGGCATCGGCCGGGTCCTGGTCGCACTCGGGGTCGCACGGGACGACGACGCGCTCGGCCGCGCCTGCCACGCGGCGGTGCTGACCGCCGACGCCCTCGCGCAGGAGGCCTTCCGGCGCGACCCGGAAGGGGACGCGGAACTGCTGGCGGAGGCCAAGGTCATGCTGCGCGGCTATCTCGCGGCCCTGGAGGGGCGCTACGGGGACCGCCGCGATCAGTGAGGGACGCGGGGTGATTTCATGACAAGGAACCGTGTCCACGGAACCGTGTCTTTCGAAGGAGCCCAGGTTGAGCGACATGGCAGCGGGTCCCGCCGGGCGGGTCTTCGTCGACAAGCAGAGCCCGAAGGCCTACCACGCCCTGGTCGAGACGGCCGAGGCGACGCGTGCGGTCGCCGCCGAGGCGGGCCTGGACCGCAGGCTCGTCGAGCTGGTCAACCTCCGGGTCTCCCAGATCAACGGCTGTGCCTACTGCCTCGACGTGCACACCCGGGCCGCGCTGCGCGCCGGTGACAGCACCCAGCGGCTCGGCGTGCTGGCCGCCTGGCGCGACGCCCAGCTGTTCACCGCGCGGGAGCGCGCGGCACTCGCCCTCGCCGAGGCGACCACCCGCATCGCCGACGCCGGCGCGCAGGAGGCGGCCTACGCCACCGCCCGCGCGGACCTCAGCGACGACGAGATCTCCGCGGTGATCTGGGTGGCGATCACCATGAACGCCTTCAACCGCGTGTCGATCATGAGCAAGCACCCGGTGCGTCCGGCCGGCTGACCTCGCGCCGGTCAGACGGCCGGAGTGAGGTTCTGCGGGCACTCCGGACGCCCGGGACGGGACCTTCGGTCCGGCGAAAACCTGTTGCGGCCGCGTCCGCTCCCCCGGACGCTGAGCAGCATGCCCTCCCTTCTGCGCCCCGCCGAACTCTCCGACGCGCCCGCCGTCGCAGAGCTCCTGAACGAGATCGACCGGATCGAGATCGGCAGGCCCGAGACCGACCTGCACGAGGTGGAGGCCGATCTGAAGCATCCGGAGGCCGACCTCACGCGCGACTCCTGGCTGGTCTTCGAAGAGGACCGGCTGGTGGCGTACGGGCTGCTGTGGGACGAGTCGGGCGGTGAGCGGATCGACGTGGACCACTACGTGCTGCCCGAGCACCAGCCGGCGGGCGTCCGCATCCTGGATGCGATGGAGGCCAGGGCCCTGGAGAAGGCCCGGGACAACGGGGCCGAGCGGGCCGTGATCCATCTACACCTGAACGTGGCGCCGACCCTCGACACCGATCTGATCCGGGCCCGGGGTTGGCAGGTCGTGCGCCGATATCACGTACTGCGCAAGGACGTTGACCCCGTACGGGACCCCGCTCCCGAGGCGCCCGCCGGAGTGCGGGTGCGGCCGTGCACGACCGAGGCCGACCGGCTGCGGATGTACGAGCTCTACCAGGCCACCTTCGCCGAGCACTTCGACTTCCAGCCGCGCGACCACGGCCAGTGGCTGTCCGACGTCGACGCCGAAGCGCTCGACTGGAACCTGGTCTGGATCGTCGCCACCGACGACCTGGGAGACGCCGGTTTCCTGCTCGCCCGCGACGACCGTGAGGCCATGGGCTGGATCCGCAGCATCGGCGTCCTGCGCGAGGCCCGCGGGCGTGGCCTCGGCGGCTTCCTCCTGCGCCACGCCTTCGCGACGTTCGCGGCGCGGGGTCGGGACACCGTGGGGCTCGGGGTGGACACGTCCAACGCCACGGGCGCGCCCGAGTTGTACGCGCGCCATGGCATGGGTGTGCATTACGCCGTCGACACGTGGGAAGCGGTACTGCGCTGATCAGTTCGTCGGGCCGGCGACCGGGACCGGTGACAGGTGTTCGTGCACGGCGAGCCAACTGCCGTCCTCCGCACGGCGGAAGACGATGGTCTCCCGTTCGTGGAGTTTGTCGACACCGGCGAGAGTCGAGATATGCGTCTCGACGGTGTGGGTGAACACCGCCGTGTCGTCCCAGAGTTGGACCATCCGGTCGGAGGAGAGGCAGTTCAGCACCCGGAATTCGTCCTCGGCCACCCAACGGGCCCAGACGCGGCGGTACTCGGCGACGGATTCGATGCGTTGCGCGGTGGAGTGGAAGACGAAGGTCGCGTCCGGGGCGCAGGCCCTGAAGTAGTCGTCCAGGCGGCCCGTGGCGAAGGCGGCGACGAGGTCATCGGCGGCCTGGAGCACCTGTTCCTGATCGTTGCTCATGTGGGAGTCACTCCTTAGGGAAGCAATGGGGCGGGCTGTGGGGGCTAGAGGGCGACCAGGAGCAACGCTCCGGCGCCGAGGCAGAGTCCGAGCGCCTGATGGGCCGTCACGCGTTCGCCGTCGAGCGCCAGCGCGAGCACGACGGTGGCCGCCGGGTACAGCGACACGACCGGGCCGACCACGCTCAGCAGACCTCGGTCCATCGCGAACAGGTAGAAGGCGAAGGCGGCCGTGTCGAGGGCGCCGGCCAACACGACGAGCAGCCACGGCACTTGGGCAGTACCGCTGGCATCTTGCGTGCGTCCGCCGCCGTCTTGCCTGCGTCTGCTGCCTTCCTGCCTGCGTCCGCCGCCGTCTTGCCCACGTCCGCGCAAGGCGCGGGGCGCGACGCACAGGATGGAGGCGACGCGCGCGCCCACCAGTGGCCACAGGCCGGCGCCGGGGCCCGGATGGGAGAGGCAGACCAGCTGGAGTCCGAGCGCTGCGCCCGTCGCGAGTGCCAGCAGCAGCGTGCGCATGGCGACGGAGTCGCGCCGGATCTGCCCCACCCGGCTCACCAGCGCGACCGAGGCCAGCGCGCAGCCGACCCCGCACAGCGCGAACAGCCCGGGTGCCGACTGGATGAACAGCCCGACCGCCAGGGGTACGACGGCCACCGTCACCGCGGTGACGGGAGCCACGAGCACGATGCCCTCGGACGCCAGGGTCCGGTAGAGCAGCACCATGCCCAGCACTCCGAAGACACCCGCGCCAAGTCCCCAGGTGAGGTCGGCCGGTTCGGGGCCTCGCGCGCCGGTCGCCAGCAACCAGGCGGCGATCACCGGGAGGGACAGGACCTGGGACAGGAACACCACGCGAGGCGCCGACACGTTCCGTGCCGCCCGTGCGCCGCAGTAGTCCGCGGCTCCCCAGCCCAGCGCGGCCGCCGCGGCAAGGAGCACAGTGGTCACGCGGCACCCGGCCGGTGCAGGAGGGCCTCGCGTCTGGCCTCGGCGATGTAGCGGGCCGCCTGGCGTGGCGTCCGCACGGCGTCGTCGGCGAGTTGGAGCGTCTCCGTCACCAACGCCCTCAGCGATCCCCGTACTTTGGCCAGGGACGACACGGCGTCCGGTGCGACATCGCCGTGGACGACCCACCACCACCAGGCGTTGGTACCCGAGTTGGCGACCACGTCGGGGATGACGACGCAGCCGCGTCGGCTCATCAGCCGCTCCGCGTCCGAGGTCACGGGGAGGTTCGCCGCCTCGACGATGTACCGGGCGGCGACCCGGTCCTGGTTGCCTCTGTGGATGGCGTAGGAGGTCGCGGCCGGGACCAGGACGTGGGCCCGGAGCGCGAGACAGGCGTCCCGCTCCAACAGGACGTCGTCGGGGCCGAGTCGGCCGCGGTCGATGGTGCCGTACGCCCGGCGGTTGCGCAGCATGTCCTCGACGGCCAGGCCGCGCGGGTTGGCGACCGTGCCGTGGACGTCCGAGATCCCGACCACGCGGACCCCTGCCGCGTTCAGGAAGCGGGCCGTCGAGCCGCCCATGGCGCCGAAGCCCTGGACGACGGCGGTGGCGGACGAGCGGGAGATGCCGTCCCGGTCCAGGAGCGTGAGTGCGGCCTGCGCGACCCCGCAGCCGCCGACCAGTTCGGCCAGGGGTATGCCGTCGACCTCGACCGCGAAGGCGTCGGCGAAGCGTTTCCGTGCTGCTGGGGCGTCGTCGAGGGTACGCAGGACCGGGGCGATGCAGCCCTCCACCCCCAACTCGCCGAGCACCTCGTCGATGAGCTCCATGGTCGTGCCGAGATCGTCACCGGTCGCCCAGTGGTGCTCCACGTACGGCTTGATGAAGGCGAGGAAGCGGGAGAGCACGCCGCGTGCCTCGCCGCTGAGGGGATCGCAGTCGATGCCACCCTTGGCGCCACCCATGGGTCGATAGCGGTGCGCGGGGTCGTAGTGCAGGGCCTCCTTCACGCTCATGGCCGCCGCCAACTCCCTGACCTCCTCGTAGGAGCACCCTTCGCGCATGCGCAGGCCACCGCTGGCGAGACCCCGGACCAGCCGGTCGACGACCAGGAAGCCCTGGCGTCCGGTGACGGGGTCGGTCCAGGTGATGGCGGCTTCGGGAGGCCGCGACAACGCGCCGCCGACCCGGGGCGCGGGCAGGGTGAGAAGGCCGCTCTTCACAGCAGTGGGCTCCTAGAGGAAAGGCCGATGAGGACGGACCGCACAGCGCGCCGGCGGCGGTCGACGGGGCTCCGGAATGGCCACTCGCGCGCGTTCCGACGGTAGTTGTGGACACGATTCACCGGGAGATCCCCATTGCTGGGGCACGACCGGCCCCCCTGTTCGGGGACTGTCCGCGGGACGACGGCCCGCGGCCGGGTGCCGCCGATCCCCGAACGGGGACCTGTCGGGCGCCGGGCCGGTGCTCCTACCTTGTGTCGCACGCAACCCCGCACCGACCGCCGGGAGTTGACGACCCGGCCCGGAACTCCCCGTCCGCATCGGGGACTTCCCTCGTTGTTCGACCCCCACGGCCCGACGAGATGGAGCCCGGCCCCTCATGACACAACCCCACGAGACGATTCAGGCGCTCACCTACGGCGCCTACTCGACCCGCTGCCTCCAGGTCGTCGCCGACCTGGGCGTCGCCGACCACATCGACGACGATCCGGTCCCCCTGGCGAAACTCGCCGCGGCCTGCGGCGCCGACCTCGACATGCTCGGCCGGATCCTGCGCCTGCTGGCGGCGCAGGGCATCTTCGAGCAGGACGACGACGGTTACGTACACACCGCCGCGTCCCGTCTGCTGCGCGACGACCACCCGATGAGCGCGCGTCCCCTGGTCCGCCTGACGGGACTGCCGATCCAGCTGGAGAGCCTCCTGCGGCTCCAGCACTCCGTCACCACCGGGGAGCCCGCCGTGGAGACGTACGCACCCGGCGGGCTCTGGGCCTATCTGCGGACCCACCCCGAGGAGGCCGAGCTCTTCAACCACGCGATGACGTCCAAGGCGGCCGCCGACATCCCGGCGGTCGTCGACGCCTACGACTTCACGCCCTTCGTCACGATCGCCGACATCGGAGGCGGCCGTGGGCACCTGCTGCGCGCGGTCCTCGACAGCGCGCCCGGCGCCAAGGGCATCCTGTTCGACCAGCCGAGCGTCATCGACACCGTGGACTTCCCCGACCAGCCACGGCTGACGCCACACGCGGGGGACTTCTTCGACTCCGTGCCCGCCGCCGACGCCTACGTCCTGATGCACGTGATCCACAACTGGGACGACGAGCGGTGCGCGCGGATCCTCACCTCGATCCGGGAAGCGGCCACCACCGGGGCGACCCTGCTCGTCATCGAGAACGTCCTTCCCGACGAGCGGCCCACCCCCGTGGAGCTCACGATGGACGTCATCATGCTCGCCCTCACCCGCGGCCGGGAACGCACGGTGGGCGAACTGTCCGCGCTCTTCGAAGGCGCCGGGTTCCGCCTCACCGGTATGACGGAGACCTCCGGAACCATGCGGATCGCCGAGGCCACGGCGGTCTGACCATTCGTCCGCGTAGGACAGAAGCGAGCGCCGCCGAGCCCGGTCGGGTTCGGCGGCGCTTGTCTCACGAGCGTGCGGGCGGGCCCAGTCGCACGGGCAGTTCGACGAGGTCGTTGCCCATGAAGGAGTGCTGGGACTCCAGTTCGTCGGGGGCTATGGAGAGGGTGAGTCCGGGGAAGCGGTCGAACAGGGCCGGCAGGGCGATCTCGGCTTCGAGCCGGGCGAGCGGGGCGCCGAGGCAGTAGTGGATGCCGTGGCCGAAGGCGAGGTGCTGCTTGTCGGCGCGGTCGATGTGGAAGGCGGACGGGTCGTCGTGCACGCCCGGGTCGCGGCCGTGGGCGCCGAAGCCGATGAGGATGGCGTCGCCGGCCTTGAGGACGACGCCCTCGCCCAGGTCGATGTCCTCGGTGGCGTACCGCAGCGGCAGGTGCATGATCGGCGGGTGCAGCCGCAGCGCCTCGTCGATCACGTGGGACCAGCGGGCCGGTTCGGCGCGGACGGCGGCGAGTTGGTCGGGGTGGGTGAGGAGTTCACGTACCGCCGCGTCGATCAGGGCGACGGTGGTCTCGCTGCCGCCGCCGATCACCGCGATAAGGGTGGAGACGAGTTCCGTCTCGCTGAGCCGGTCGCCGTCCTCCTCGTGGGCGGTCAGCAGCAGGCTGGTCATGTCGTCGGCGGGCGCCCGGCGCTTGGTCTCGATGAGGGTCCCCATCGCGCGGTAGAGGTCGCCCGCCACGGCCGCGGACTGCTCGGGCGTGACGTCGGTGGCGAACACGTCACCGATGATGCGGAGCATCTCGGGGCGCTGATCGGCGGGGACACCGAACAGGTCGCAGATGACCCGGCTGGGCACCCCGTGCGCGAACTCGGCGCGCAGGTCCACGCGTTCGGCGCCGTCACGCTTCTCCAGGGCGTCCAGGAGGTCGGTGACGATCGCCTCGACCGTGGGCCGCATCGCTTCGATCCGGCGGGGTGTGAACGCCCTGCCGACCAGCTGCCTCAGCCGCGTGTGGTCGTCGCCGTCGGAGGTGAACATGCTGACCACGTCGACCCACGGGTACAGCCACGGGATGGCTCCGGGCTCGTGTCCGGGCCAGGACTTGCGGGCGTCCTTGGACACGTGCGGGTGGATGAGGAGCTGCTTGGCGATGTCCCCGCGGGTGACCGACCAGGCGACGACGTCCTCGGGCATGCGTACGCGGACCGCGGGTCCCGCGGCACGGAGTTCGTCGGCCTGCTCGTACAGGCGGCTGCCGCCGTCGCTGTCGAGCGTCACGGCCTCGGTCCGAAGGCTGGTCACGCGGTACCTCCCGTGGGTTGGGCCGCGGGACGCGCACACGCGGCGGATGTGGAGCGGAGGGGCGCGCGCAAGGTGACGCGGGTCGGGCTGGATGAGCACCTTCGGCGCGTCCGGCACGTCGACCGTAGGCCGCGCCGGGAGGACGGGCACAGATCCCCGAACGGGGACGTGTCGGGCGCCCGGGCCGTCTCCCTACCCTTTCTCCTGCGTGAACCGCCTTGGCCCGAGGGCCGGTTGACGGACCGGCCCCCGTCCGGCGTCAGGCTCCGGCGACGGCGCCGACCTCGTGCCGTGAGCGGACCTGGAGTTTGGTGAGGATGTGCGAGACATGCGTCTCCACCGTCCGCCGGGAGAGCAGGAGTTGGCCCGCGATGTCGGGGTTGGACAGGCCCTGGGCGACCAGGGCGGCGACGCGTCGTTCGGTCGCGGTCAGCGCCTCCCAGCCGGAGGAGGGGCGCATGGAGCCACGGCTTCCCGGGCGCAGGCCCCAGGGCCGCAGACGCGCGGTGGCACGCTGTACGTCCCAGTCCGCGCCCGGCTCCGCGCAGACCGCGAGGGCCTCCCTGAAGGAGGCACGGGCCGCGTCGAGGTCGCCGGACTCCGCCTGCACCAGGGCGAGATCCTCCAGCGCGTTGCCGAGGTCCGGCAGCCGGTCGGTGGTGCGGTGGTAGTCGATGGCGGCACGCAGGCGGTCCGCGTCCTGGTGGAGCAGCCCGGCGCACCAGTCGGCCGCGGCCAGCGTCCGCGCCCGGGGCTGGCGCTCGACCTCCTGCCGGGCCGCGCGTTCGGCCGCGACCGCCATCTCCCGGTCGTCGGCGGCCAGCGCCAGCCGGACCAGGGCGGGCAGCCACTCCGGGTGGTTGCCGACGTCGTGCGCGTAGGCGTCCGTCAGCAGTTCCGCGAGTACTGCGACGGCCTCGGGGAGCCGGCCGGCGTGCTCGGCGACGAGACTACGCGCCAGCAGCAGATAGGCGGCGGCCACGGGTCCCCCCGACGGGACCTTCCGGTCGCCCGGGGCGTCGAGATGCCCGGCCGCCTCCTGCCACTGCCCGCGGCGGGCACCGATCAGCGACAGCAGACCGTGCCGGGACAGCCGCCACAGCGGCGGAAGGTCGGTAACCTCGTCCAGCACCGCCAGCGCGTCGTCCCAGCGCCCGTGCTCGTAGTACCGCTCGGCACTCTGTACGAGGGTCATCGACAGCCGCGTCGCGCCGACCCGTTCCGCGAGCGTACGGGCCTGGGCCAGCGCCTCCTCCGCCTCCTGGAGGCGGTTGACACCGTCCAGTTCGATGACCCGGTGGCCGAGCAGGATGAGCCGCAGGTCGACGAGTGCCGGGTCGTTGCCGATCTCCGCCAGGGCCTGGCCGTTGACGGCCAGTGCGCCGGCCTGGTCACCGTGGCGGCTGCTCATGACGGAGGAGGCGAGCAGGGCGTAGCCGATCGCGGTCGAGTCCGTCAGCCTTCTGCCCTCGTCCAGCGCCTCGGTCATCGCCCGGCGGGCCGGGTCGCCCTCTCCCAGGAGGTGCCGGGCCAGCGCCACCAGGGCCAGCAGACGTGCGCGCCAGACGGACCCGAGGCGGGGGTCGGCGGTGGCGGAACGCCAGTTCTCGACCACCAGCTCGTAGCGTCCGGTGCGCATCCCGATCGTGCTGAGCAGCCATCTGACCTGGCCGATCAGCTCGTAGTCGGCCGAGTGCCGCAGAGCGGTCCTGGCCAGTTCCTCGGCGCGGTCCAAAGGGCCCATGCGGAAGTAGAGCGCTGCCAGTTGGGCGGTGAGGAGGGGGCGTCTGGGATCGTCGGCGCTCGCGTGCCGCAGGGCGTGTTCGAGCAGTTCCGCGGCGGCGATCGGGGCTCGGACGACCAGGCGGGCGGCGTTGTCGGCGAGCCACTCCCACTCCCAGTCCTCGGCCGTTCCCAGCACCGGGAGGATCAGCTCGGCCACCCGCTCCACCGGTGCCCCGGCGGCCATCAGTTCCTGTGCCGCGCGCCGAAGGAACGCCGTGCGCAATGGAGTCGGCATCGCCTCGTACAGCACCTCGCGCAACAGACCGTGCCGGAAACGGAGTCGGGAGCCCGCGGACTCCAGTACGCCGGCGCCGAGCGCCTCCTCCACCACCGTGAGGAGGGAACCCGCGTCACGGCCCACGCCCGCGGCCAGGTCCGTCACCGAGAACTCCGGCCCGAGCAGGGACGCGGTGCGCAGTACGTCCCGAGCGTCGGCCGAGAGGGAGGCCAGCCGGTCCGCGATCACGTCCCCGAGCGCGTTGAGCTCGCCCACGTCCTCGCCCGCCGCCGTCAACTCCACCCGGCCGCCCGCGGAGTGCAGCGCGCCGACGCGGGCCAGGGCGTCCAGCAGCTCCCGTACGTAGAGCGGGTTGCCCGCCGCCGAGCGCAGTCGCTCGGTGAGCATCGGACCGGGCACCGCGTGGGCCAACAGCCGTGCCAGCTCGGCCACTTGGGCCTCGGGCAACTGGTCGAGCGCGATCGACCGGCCGCCCTGGGAGCGGAGATCGCGGCGCAGCGGCTCCAGTTCGGTGCGCCCGGGCGCCGGCCGGCAGGTGCCGATGACCAGCAGGGGCAGCTGGACGGAGGCCCGGCACAGCCGACGCCACATCAGCAGGCTTGCCTCGTCGGCCCATTGCAGGTCCTCGACCGCCAGCACCAGGGGGCCGGACGCGGTCAACCGGTCGACCAGGACGAGCAGTTGCTCCGTGGCGGCCACCACGGGGTCGCCGGCGAGCAGGCGCATCGTCCAGCCCGCCGCCTCCTGAGGCTGTTCCAGGGCCAGCGCGGCCTCCGCGCGCCGGGGATCGGCCGAGCCGACCTCGACCTCCAGGAGCCGTGTCATCACGGAGAGCGGTAATCGCTGGCCCAGTTCGTCGCACTGCCCGGTCAGCACCTCGCAGCCGGCCTCACGCGCACCGGCCAGGGCGTGCGCGAGCAACGCCGACTTGCCGATGCCGGGTTCGCCCTCGATCAGCAGGCTCGCGCCCCGGCCCGCCGCGACGTCGGCGACCAGCCGGTCCACCATGGCTCGCTCCGCGTCCCGCCCGATCATTGGGTGCAGTTGTTGCCCGAGCATGTTCATGACTCTAGAGCCTCCGGACGAGGCGTCACTCCGCTTCAGGTAACGCCTGGGGAAACTGAGGCTTCACCGATGAAGCCGCCATGGGCTCACTGAGGCGCACGTAACGAACGGGTCTCCGGGAGCCGATCGATCTCAGTGAGGTCCACGGGATCTCAGTGAGGCTCACGGATGTCTCCGTATCCGCGCTGTCGCAGGCTCGTCCCATCGGTCGGCGACGGATGGAGCCAGCTCATGACCACGGCACACGTACACGAGGCACGCACGGCGCAGAGCACCCACACCGCACACGCTTCCGCAGCGCACCCGACCCGCTCCCCCGGGTCCGCGGAGCACAAGATGCGCATGATCTACGAGGTCAACAAGAACTCCCTGATGCGGAGTCTGCTCGGCTGGACCCACGGGGACCAGCAGGCGGCGGAGGATCTCGTCCAGGAGACCATGCTGCGGGCCTGGCGCCATCTGGACATCCTCCCGGACGACCCGCGGTCGGTCCGGCCATGGCTGCTGACGGTGTCGCGCCGGCTGGCCATCGATGTGCTGCGCGCCCGCGCCGCGCGTCCCACGGAGGTCGAGGACGATCCGCTGGAGTCGATGCCGGTGACGGCGCAGCCGCTGGAGCAGATCCTCGACCGCCAGGTGCTGCGCACCGCGCTGGCCGGGCTGTCCGCCACCCACCAGGCGGTGCTGACCCAGGTCTACATCCTGCACCGCCCGGTCCGGCACGCGGCCCAGGTGCTCAACGTCCCGGAGGGCACGGTCAAGTCACGCACCCACAATGCCCTGCGGGCCCTGCGCGAGGCACTGGGCGACCGCAACGGCGCGACACTCCGAAACCGCACCGCCCGCACGACGGCACGAGGTCACGGTCCGTCGGGCCAGGCCCACCGGCACCCCGGCCGACGCCCCAACTCCGTACGCACACACGCCGACCACGGAGCCGCCGGTGCGACAGCGCTCCCGCGCGATTGACCCCCACATGCGCAAGCACAGCTCTCCCGGGCCGGACCCGTCGGGCGATCACAACGGCGCGACGCACCGCACGGCACCGACCACAACGGCGCGAGGCGCCGAACGGCACCGACCACAACGCACCACGCGGCCACGGTCCCCCGGCCGACTCCACCGACGCCCCCGCCGGCGCCCCAACTCCGCACGCGCACACGCCGACCACGGAGCGGCCGGTGCGACAGCGCTCCCGCGCGGCTGACGCGCGACTGACTCGTCGCTGCGAAGGCGTCGCGTCGCGATCGGCCCGCCTACGCGGAAGTCCTCACGCTCCCCCGTCTCGGACCTGCTGGGCGACCTCGCCGCGGGAGCTGATGCGGAGCTTGGTGAGGATGTGGGAGACGTGGGTCTCCACCGTCCGGCGGGACAGGAGGAGTCGGCCCGCGACGTCCGGGTTGGACAGTCCCTGGGCGACGAGGTGCGCGACGCGTCGCTCCGTGTCGGTCAGTGCCTGCCAACCGCTCTTCGGCCGCTGCCGTGCGCCGCGCACTCCCGGGCGGACGCCGTAGGGTCTCAGCCGGGCGGTGGCCCGCCGGGTGTCCCAGGCCGCGCCCAACGCCCCGTACACGTCGAGCGCTTGGGCCAGATTGGCGCGTGCCGCCGCGATCTCACCGCAGGCCGCCTGCACGACGGCCGCGTCCTCCAGGGCGTTGCCCAGCGCCGGTCGGCGTCCGGACGCGCGGTAGTAGGAGGCGGCGGCCAGCACCGGAGCCGGTTCGCCCGCCAACAACCCACCGCACCAGTCGAGGTCCGCCTGCCGGGCCGGGTGCCGCTCGCCCGTCACCGACGCGCACACCTGGGCGGCGGCCCGCAGCGAGGCCAGGTCGCCGCACTCCTGCGCGGCTCTGACCAGGATCGGCAGGAAGGCGCTCGGGCCGATCACGTGCTGCCCGGCATCCGGGACCAGGCACGGCATGAGGACCTCGACGACCCGCTCCGGGCGAGCGGCGTGCTCGGCTTCCAGGGCCCACGCCCGCACGATGGCGCCCGAGTTGAGCGTTTGCTCGTCCAGGACTCGCCGGTCACCGAGCGCCGCCAACTGCAGGGAGGCCTCCTGCCAGTCGTCGCGGTGTCCGGCGATCAGGGCCCGTAACGCGTGCGCCGCAGCCGGCGTACGCACCAAGTCGGCTGTCTCCGGGGGCGGTTCGAGCTCCGCGAGCGCCTCGTTCCACCGCCCCAGCGCAAAGTGCAGGTCGGCGAGACGAGTTCGCAGCGCGGCGACGGCACCAGGCCGGACACCCACGGTCCGTTCGGCCGAAGCGAGCGCCGCACGCGCCGTCGCCTCGGCCTCGGTGAAGCGGTCGAGTTCCGCGAGAACGACGGTACGGTCCCCCCGCACTGTCAGCCGCAGGTCCTCCAGTTCGTTGTTCGCGCCGGTGAGGGACAGGATCTCGTCCATGCCGGCGAGGGCGTCTGTGTAGTCGTCGGAGAGGGTGCGCAGTACCGAGCGCGTGTACTGCGCCTGGGCCGTGGCGAGGGGGTCACCGAGTCGCCGACCCTCCGCGTGTGCTCGCTCGGCGGTCTGCCACGCCTCCGACCGCCCGAGCCGCTCGACCTGGCCGCCCTGTCCGACCAGCGCCGTCGACCGCAACGCCTCATTGCGAACTCGCCACGGCGGTACGGCGGTTTCGGCGTCGGACGCGTCGGCCAGGACCGTCGATGCCTCTTCGCGTCGGCCGTCGCGCAGCAGGACGGAGCCGAGGAACCAGGCGGCCCGACCGGCCCGTTCGGGGTCCGCGCTGCCCGCGAGGACGGCACGGGCCGTGCGCTCGGCCTGCGCGTCACGGCCCAGCCGGAAGGTGACGGCGAGGTACTCGTCCTCGACCTCGGCGCGGCCCGGATCGGTGGTGTCGAGCCGCTCCAGGGCGTGCCCCAGCAGGTGCGCCGCGTCGTCGGGAGCGCGGGCCGCCAGGGCACCCGCGTTCGCCACGGTCCAGCCCACTTCCCAGCCCTCGGGCTCCGTCAGCGTCCGCACCACCAGTGCGGCGACGCGCTCGACCGGCGCCCCGGCGGCGATCAGCGCCTTCGCGGCATGCTGGTGCAGGGCGGCGAGCAGAGCGGTGGGCGTCTTCTCGTAGAGGGAGCACCGCAGGAGTCCGTGCCGGAAGCGCAGCCGCACGCCGTCCGCCTCCACCACACCAGCGGCCATGGCCTCGTCGACCGCGGCGGCCAGCTCGGCGCGCCGACGCCCGGTCACCGTCATGAGTTCGGCGACCGAGAAGTCCGGCCCCAGCAGGGCCGCCGTGCGCAGTACGTCGCGGGTCGGCACCGAGAGGAAGTCCAGCCGGTCCGGGACGAACCGCCGCGGGGAGGGCTCGGCGTCTCGCCGGTCGACGGCCACGAGTTCCACGCCGTCGGCCTCCGTCCCCACCGCCTCCGAGCGGACGAGCGTCTCCAGCAACTCGCCCAGGTACAGCGGGTTGCCGGCGGCCGACCTCAGCCGCCGGGAGAGCCGTGGCCCCGGCGCACCGCCCAGTCGCTCGGCCGCCAGCTTCGCCACCTCCGGCTCCGGCAGGCCGTCGAGCGTGATGAACGTCCCGCCGGACGCGCGCAGTTCGTGGCGCAGCAGGTCCAGTTCGGGCCGTACCGGCACCGGTCTGCAGGTCGCGACCAGCAACAGGGGTAATCGGTCCGTCGCGCGGCTCAAGCGGCCCCAGAGCTGCAGGCTCGCCCCATCCGCCCAGTGGAGGTCCTCGACGGCGAGTACCACCGGGCCTGATGCGCACAACCGGTCGACCAGGACGAGCAGTTGCTCGATCGCCATGGTCACCGGATTCTCGGCGACCGTCCGAACGCCCGGGGTGCCGATGGGGCCGTTCGGTATGGGTGCCGCCATCGCCGGCCCTGGGCCGATGAGGTGCTCGGCCGGCCTCAACGCCCGTGTCAGTGCCGAGAGCGGTAAGCGCTGTTCCAGCTCGTCGCATCTCCCGCGCAGCACACGGCACTTGGCCGTGTCCACGCCGGTGAGCGCGGCCGATAGGAGTGCGGACTTGCCGATCCCGGGCTCGCCCTCGATGAGCACCGCCCGCCCGTGTCCAGCGACGGCCTCGGCCAACAGCTCGCCGATCAGGGTGAGTTCCGCGTCCCGGCCGACGAATGCCGCCGTCGATTGCACCGCCATGCGGGCAGGGTAGCCATGACCGACGGGGGCAGGGGTTCCGCGAACGTGAACGTTTGACGCTCCGCTTCCGCTTGCGGAGGAGTCACGACTCAGGTGAGCCGGAGGAGGATGCCCCGGGATGTCGGGGTTCCTGGCCTGTCGGGTCGACAGGCGGCACGGCGCGGTTGTCCGGCGCCGAGTTCTGTCACCGGGCGCCGGAGAGGCCCGACACTGCCTCGGTGCGATGTTCGGTGACGGTGTCGTGCGCGCCGTCGATGGCCTCCATGACCAGCCGGACAAGACGCTCCGGCCGGTCGGGGTCGATCACCGAAAGGTCGATCCGCAGGTCCACGACCCGGCTCTCGCCGGACACGGTCGCTGTGACCATTCCGTCCGAACTGCGTCCCGTGGCCTCGGTGGTCCGCCGGTCGTACTGTGCGTCCCGCGCCGCGCTCCGCATCTGCCGGGCGCGGTCCGCGAGCGCGGCGAAGTCGATCTGTTCGTGGTCGGGCATCCGGTCGTCTCCCGCCTCTGGATGGTTGTTCCATCTAGAGATACGGACGCGCCGAGCCGTGGGTTTCCCCCAACGGCCCCCTCTTCACCATCGGCTGGATTCTGGGGCTCTCGGCGCTGG
>NZ_JBSFLV010000154.1:0-21512 GCF_053599215.1 Streptomyces sp. NPDC001002
TGGCCGAACCACCACGACCGTTCACCCCGGCCCGCCGGGGCCTTGGCGACCACGCCGTCGCGCTCCATGCTCGCGTCGCACTCGTGCGGGGCCTCCTCGGGGGGGAGCGCGGTCAGCGGGCCCGAAGGGATGGACGGGCCGGGGCCCGGCGTGCCCTCGGGGTCGGTCGGGCGTTCGCTCTGTGGGCGTCGGGCGCGGTACGCCGCACGGTATGCCGCCGGCGACGAACCGAGCTGGCGGCGGAAGTGCCCGCGCAGGGCGACCGGGGAGCGGAAGCCGCAGCGGCCCGCCACCTCGTCCACCGAGTAGTCCGACGTCTCCAGCAGACGCTGTGCCTGCAGGACCCGCTGCGTGATCAGCCACTGCAGCGGCGCACTGCCGGTGAGCGAGCGGAAGCGGCGGTCGAACGTACGACGACTCATGTACGCGCGTGCCGCCAGCGTCTCCACGTCGAACTGTTCGTGGAGGTGCTCCAGCGCCCAGGCGACGACCTCGGCCAGCGGGTCGGCGCCGATCTCCTCTGGTAAAGAGCGGTCCAGGTATCGCTCCTGACCTCCCGTCCGGCGCGGCGGGACGACCAGACGACGGGCCAGCGCACCGGCCGCCTCGTTGCCGTGGTCGGTCCGCACGATGTGGAGACAGAGGTCGATGCCCGCGGCCGTACCGGCGGACGTCAGCACGTCGCCGTCGTCCACGAACAGTTCTCTCGGATCCACGTGCACCGACGGATAGCGCTTGGCCAGCGTCGGCGCGTACATCCAGTGTGTGGTCGCGGGGCGGCCGTCCAGCAGGCCCGCCGCGGCGAGGACGAAGGCGCCGGTGCACAGTCCGACGATGCGGGCGCCTTCCTCATGGGCCCGACGCAGTGCGTCGAGCGCGTCCTCCGGCGGTGGTGAAGTGATCGAACGCCAGGCCGGTACGACGACCGTGCCCGCGCGTGAGATCGCTTCCAGGCCATGTGGCGCGGTGAGTTCCAGCCCCCCTGTGGTCCGCAGTGGGCCTTCTTCGCCGCCGCACACCAGCAGTCGGTAGCGCGGCACGCCGGCGTCCTGGCGGTCGATCCCGAACACCGACAGCGGTATGGAACTCTCGAAGATGGGGCCGCCGCTGAACAGCAGCACCGCGACGATCTCCTTGCGGCGTCGCCCGGAAAGCTTCCGGGCCGCGGCTTCCGGCGCGGCAGCGGAGTCGTGGCTCATACTGCTAAGCCCCCCTCGGTGGTCGCGGCTCCTCGGTTGTGTCGCTCCTGCACGTTTCCCCTCGGTCCTGCACGAGTCCCCCGCCGTAAGACGTCAAGATCGAATCTACTGTGTCGCGTGGTGCCGGGGTGACCCAGTTCGGGAACCGGCACATTGTCGACATGGCAACTTGGCGTGAAGCATTCGATCACGAAGCGTTGCACTCGTGGGCCGTGCAGGGAAGTGCGCCTTGTCGCAGTGGCCAATCCACGTAGGGTGCGCAGGGTCTCCGGGACCCTTTCCGTGCAGGTGGAACGGGGGTTGGGGGGTACCGGGGGTAAGGAACGCGCCCTGGCCGGAAGTTGGCTGAAAAGCGTCGTGCGTGTGCGCTGAAACCGGTCAGCCGACCGGTGTACTTCCCCCAGTGTGCCGCCCACCCCTGCGGGCCCCCGTGCCGGCCCGGTGCCGGTGCCCGCGGGACGGCGCCCGCTCCTCCGCCCGCAGCTGGGCGGCACCGCGCTCGGACTGCCGCAGCAGCAGCCGGCACACGGCGGTGACGGCGGCCAGTCCGAGGGCCGTACCTGCGGCGCCGGCCAGTGAGCCGCCGTACCAGAGGAGAACCACGGGGACCAGGACACAGCTGAAGGCGGCCCAGCGGACGACGTCGGTCACGGAGTCCTGGGACGGGTCGGTCTCGGAAGTGGCGTGCGGTCCGGACATGCGTGCTCCCTGGGGCGGCGGCTCACGGGGTTCAACGCCTGTTCGAGCGGTCGGTCACTGTACGCCCCCCTCTTACCGGCCGCACGGTAAGTGAATCCTGTGCAAACCGCCTGTACAGCGCAGCAACCATTGCGTTACGGGCGCCCCCTCGTGCATGCTCCCTGGAACCCCCACGCACGGGGGGCGGGATCTGCGCTAAGGAGGCGTGCCGCCGTACCCTTGGGGGTATGGGGTTGGGAAGATAATTCCCGGACACAGCTCCGCCGCACTCTGTCGTCCCTCCCAAAAAGGATCAAAACGCCGAGACAGCCATGGCCGGTCACGAATACTTCGAACCCGCGGACCGCAAGCGGCCAGTCGCCGACCCGACGGCGGCCGAGCCCCTGGCGGCGGAAGAACCACGCCATTCCTGCGATCCAGCCTTCAAGCACGGCGTAGTCGTCGGCTTCGACGGCTCCACCTCCAGCGAGCGCGCCCTGGCGTACGCCATCGGCATGGCCCACCGCTCGGGCTCGGGCCTGATCATCGTCCACGTGGCCAACCGGCTGCCCACCACCGTGTGGGCCGGCTGCGAGCCACCGGTCTTCGTCGACGTGCCGGACCACCGCACCGAGGTGCTCGGTCTGGAGCTGGCGTGCGCCGAGTACCTGGCGGAAGTGCCCTGGATCCTCGTCGAGCGCGGTGGCGACATCTGCCATGAACTCGAAGAGGTGGGGCGGGAGTACGAGGCGGACGCGATCGTCGTCGGCTCGACCCACGGCATCGTCGGACGCATCTTCGGCTCCGTCGCGGGGCGGCTCGCCAAGCGGGCGCAGCGGCCCGTCGTCGTCATCCCGTAACCCGTAGGTCCGGCATCCCGTAACTCGTAGGTCCAACTCGCCGGTCGGCTGCGAATTCCCTGCTGTGCAGAGGTGTTTGTGTCCTTGTGAAGGGCATATATCGGTCACACCGCACAAACGCACATGCATGAAGGGAGCCCGCCGTGGACAATGACGTCTCTGCGGGAAGCACCACCTCTGTCGTCGGCCGACTGGCCCTGGGAATCACCCTGTTGGCGTTCGGCCTCGGGTACGCCGACGTGATCGACGGGGTGTCGGCGGCTGACGCCGTATCACTGGCCCACTACGTGGGCGGAGTCGCCCTCTTCGTCGCCGGACTGTTCGCCTTCCGCGACGGCGACGCCCTGACCGGTACGGCCTTCTCGGCCTTCGGCGCGCTCTGGTTCACCTGGGCCGTCACCGCCGGTGACTCCGTGTCGGACAACGCGGCGGGGCTGTTCCTGGTCCTGTTCGCTCTGGTCGCCCTGTCCGTGACCCTCGCTGGAGGGGACCAACTGACGCAGGGCACGTACGGGTTGTTCTTCGTCTCCCTGGTGCTGCTCGCCGTCGCCCAGTTCGCCGGGAGTGACGGGCTGAGCAAGGTCGGTGGATGGTTCGCCGTCGCGGCGGGAGCGGTTGCCTGGTACGCGGCGACCGCGGCGTTGGCCCACTGGCCGACGGTGCTTCCGCGGCGGGCTGCGGGCCGGGGCGTGACGGCAACCGGCTGATCGGCAGCGGAAAGAACCCCCACGTGCAGGAGGCACACGTGGGGGTTCGTTCTGTCGGGACTACTCCACCGTCACCGACTTCGCGAGGTTCCTCGGCTTGTCGATGTCGCGGCCCAGGGCCAATGCCGTGTGGTAGGCGAGGAGTTGGAGGGGGATGCCTAGGAGGATCGGGTCGAGTTCGGGCTCGTTCCTGGGGACCACGATCGTCTCGTCGGCCTTCTCCTGGTGCTGGTGGGCGACCGCCAGGATCCGGCCGCTGCGGGCTTTGATCTCCTCCAGGGCGGCGCGGTTCTTCTCCAGCAGGTCGTCGTCGGGGACGATCGCGACCGTCGGCAGCGCGGGCTCGATCAGCGCGAGCGGGCCGTGCTTCAACTCCGAGGCGGGGTAGGCCTCGGCGTGGATGTACGAGACCTCCTTGAGCTTCAGGGAGGCCTCACGGGCCACCGGGTAGCCCCGGACACGGCCGATGAAGAGCATCGAGCGGGCGTCGGCGTACTGCTCCGCCAGCTTCTTGACCTCCTCCTCCCGGCTCAGGATCTCGGTGATCTGCTCCGGCAGCTTGCGCAGGCCCTCGATGATCCGCTTGCCGTCGCGGACCGAGAGGTCGCGAGTGCGGCCCAGGTGCAGGGCGAGCAGCGCGAAGGCGACCGTGGTGTTGGTGAAGCACTTGGTCGAGACCACGCAGACCTCGGGGCCCGCGTGGACATAGATGCCGGCGTCCGCCTCACGGGCGATCGCCGAGCCGACGACGTTCACGACGCCGAAGACCCGCGCGCCCTTGCGCTTCAGCTCCTGGACGGCCGCGAGGACGTCGTAGGTCTCGCCGGACTGGGAGACGGCGACGTACAGGGTGTCGGGGTCGACGACCGCGTTGCGGTAGCGGAACTCGGAGGCGGGCTCGGCGTCCGCGGGGATGCGGGCCAGCTCCTCGATCATCTGGGCGCCGATCAGGCCCGCGTGGTACGAGGTGCCGCAGCCGAGGATCTTCACGCGGCGGATCTGCCGGGCCTCGCGGGCGTCCAGGTTCAGGCCGCCGAGGTGCACGGTGGAGAAGCGGTCGTCGATGCGGCCGCGCAGGACGCGGTCGACGGCCTCGGCCTGCTCGTGGATCTCCTTGTGCATGTACGTGTCGTGGCCGCCCATGTCGTAGGAGGCCGCCTCCCACTCCACGGTGGTCGGCTCCGACGTCGTACGGGTGCCCTCGGTGGTGTACGTGCGGAAGTCGTCGGCCTTGAGGGTGGCCATCTCGCCGTCGTCGAGAGTCACTATCTGCCGCGTGTGGGCGACCAGCGCGGCGATGTCCGAGGCGACGAACATCTCCTTCTCGCCGATGCCGAGGACGACCGGGGAGCCGTTTCGCGCCACCACGATGCGGTCGGGGAAGTCGGCGTGCAGGACGGCGATGCCGTACGTGCCCTCGATCACCCGGAGGGTCTCGCGGACCTTCTCCTCCAGGGTCTCGGCCTGGGCGCGGGCGATGAGGTGGACCAGCACCTCGGTGTCGGTCTCGGAGAGGAAGACCACGCCGTCCGCCTCCAGCTTGCGGCGCAGGTCGGAGGCGTTGTCGATGATGCCGTTGTGGACGACGGCGACCTTGCCCTCGGCGTCCAGGTGCGGGTGGGCGTTCACGTCGGAGGGGGCGCCGTGGGTGGCCCAGCGGGTGTGGGCGATGCCGGTGGTGCCCTTGAAGCGGGCCGGGACCTTGGCCTCCAGGTCGCGCACCCGGCCCTTGGCCTTGACCGTCTTCAGGCCCGCCGTCTTGGGGGAGGTGACGGCGATGCCCGCCGAGTCGTAGCCGCGGTACTCCAGCCGCTGCAAGCCCTCCAGCAGCAGCGGGGCCACGTCACGCCTGCCGATGTATCCGACGATTCCGCACATATATACGTGTTCCTAGCCGTAGACGATGCGGCGCAGCTGCCTGAGCGTGAGCTCCGGCGGCGCGACCGCCCGGTATTTCAGGTCCGCCTCGATCCGGTCGAAGATCTCCGCGTTCACCAGGCCCTGGGCCTGCAGCTCGCGGTGGCGGCGACGGACGTACTCGGTGGTCGTCTCGTCGAAGTAGGCGAGCACCTCCTGGATCACCCGCAGCGCCTCGCCCCGGCTCAGGGGTGAGGAGCGCGTCAGATGATCAACGAGTTCGTCGTGCACCCGGTCGATCCTGGGGTACCGGAGAGCGTTTCGCAAGAATCCTGCCCGATATCGGGCAGCGGCCTGTTGGCAAGCTTTGGGAGAACGTTGAAACTCTCATGGACCTCTGTTCGCAGCCTGTCCATTCCGCGTCTTGCGCCTCGTTGTCTGAGGGGACGAGTTTCAGACGCCATGGACATTCCTCGTATGGGCGTACCCGATGAGCTGGCCGAGCGCATGAGCATGGCCGAGCAGCACGAGTACCTGCGCGCCAAATTCTCCCGGCGCAACGTGATGAGAGGCGGCGCCGTGACGATCGGCGCCGTCGCCGGTGGCGCGTTCGTGCCCGGTGCGGTCGCGCAGGCCGCGGTTCCCACCCAGCGCACCGCCCCCGTGACCGAGACGGTCGACGGCTCGCTCGTCTCCCCCTTCGGCCGCCACCTCGCCTTCGGCAACGACGCCAGCACCGAGATGACCGTCTCGTGGCAGGTGCCGCTCCCGGTGAAGAAGCCCTTCATCCGCATCGGCGCCCACCCCTGGGACCTCTCGCGCAAGATCGAGGCCGAGGTCCGCTCGCTCTACACGCCGGCCGGCGTGGGCGCGAGCGCCGACCACACCCAGTACTACGTACACGCCAAGTTGACCCACCTGCGCCCGGGCAAGACCTACTACTACGGCGTCGGCCACCAGGGCTTCGACCCGGCCGAGCCGCACCTGCTGGGCACCCTGGGCACCTTCACCACCGCGCCCGACCGCAAGAAGTCCTTCACCTTCACCGCCTTCGGCGACGAGGGCGTCGGCTACCACGGCCTGGCCAACAACAGCCTGCTCCTCGGCCAGGACCCGGCCTTCCACCTGCACGCCGGCGACATCTGCTACGCCGACCCGGCGGGCGCGGGCCAGACCGCCGACGCCGGCTTCGACTCGCGCGTGTGGGACCAGTTCCTCGCCCAGACCGAGTCGGTCGCCAAGTCCGTGCCGTGGATGCCCGCCTACGGCAACCACGACATGGAGGCCTGGTACTCGCCCAACGGCTACGGCGGCGAAGAGGCCCGCTGGAGCCTGCCGAACAACGGCCCGGACCCCAAGAACCTGCCGAGCGTCTACAGCTTCACCTACGGCAACACGGCGATCATCTCGCTCGACGCCAACGACATCTCCTTCGAGATCCCGGCCAACCTCGGCATCTCGGGCGGCACGCAGACCACATGGTTCGAGAAGCAGCTGAAGAAGTTCCGCGCTTCCCGGGACATCGACTTCATCGTCGTGTTCTTCCACCACTGCGCGTACTGCACCTCCACGGCGCACTCCTCGGAGGGGGGAGTGCGACAGGAGTGGGTGCCGCTGTTCGAGAAGTACACGGTGGACCTGGTCATCAACGGTCACAACCACCAGTACGAGCGCACCGACGTCATCAAGGGCAACAAGGTCACCAAGAAGCTCCCGATCGGCGAGACCGCCTACCCGGAGACCGACGGTGTCGTCTACGTGACGGCGGGCGCGGCCGGCCGCAGCCTGTACGCGTTCAGCGCGCCGGACTCCTACGAGGGCCACGTGAAGGACGTCGACTCGGTCGCCGCCTTCATCAACACCAAGGACGGCAAGGTCAACGAGACCGTCGCCTGGTCGCGGGTGCGCTACCTCAACTACTCCTTCCTGCGCGTGGACGTGGAGCCCGCCTCGCGCGGCCACTACGCCAAGCTGAAGGTGTCGGGCATCGCCGAGACCGGCGCCCGCATCGACCACTTCACGGTGGCCCGCAAGGCCAAGTGACACCCGTCGGGCGCCCGGAAGGCGGGGCGTGGCGGCAAGCAGGTTGAACCGACAGGCGGTCCTCGCGCGCTACATGCGCTTGAGGATCGCCTGTTTGGCCAAGGTGAACTCCTCGTCGGTCAGCACGCCCGAGCTCCGCAGCTCGCCCAACTCCCGCAGCCGACGCAGTAATGCGTCGTGGCCGTCCTCAACAGGGTCGGCGGCGGGCGCGAGTTGACGGGGGTGGGCGTCCTGCGGCGGTACGTCCGCGGGGGCCGCGGCCGGATGCGGGAGCCGGGCCTGGACGGCCGCCGCGACCAGGGCCATCAGCGGGTCCTTCTTGAAGCCCCACAGCTCCACCGAGTTGGGGTCGTACTTCGGCGGCGCCTTGGTCGGCGCGTGCCGCACGGTGAAGCGCAGATGCCCGTTCTCCAGACCGACCGCGGGCTGCCACTCGACGTCGATGATGTCGGCGACGGCGAGGCTGCGCACCCCGGCGGCGGCCTTGGCGTCCTCGGTCTTCCAGTTCCACTCCAGGCGTACGCGCTCCCCGTCGAAGCTCGCCGTGCCGTCCCCGGCGGAGACCGACAGCGGCACCGAGGGGCCGGGCAGCAGATAGCCGTCCACCGGGTCGGCCGGCACCTCGTCCAGCAGCAGCGCGTTGCGGACCTCGTCCACGAAGTACTCGGCGACGCCGTACCGGTCGGACTCCACCACCAGTTGGTACGGGTCGTTCGGCTCGGCCAGCCGGCCCCCGGTGGCGTGCAGCAGCGGGTCGGCGCCGTCGCGCAGCCGCAGTCTGAGCCGTCCTGTCTTGCGGCCCTGTTCGAAGGACACACCGGCCAACGCGCCCAGCGGCACGATGAGTTCGCCCAGCGTCCTGCGCAGCAGGCTGACGTTCTTGTCCCGTCCGGGAGTCAGTCGCAGGGCGTCACCGTCGAACGCCCACGTGCCGTCCTTCTGGAGGATTTCCGCCATGAGGGGATTGTTTCACCGGATCTGCGGGAGAGTGGTCTTGACCAATCTGTCCCTCCACTCTGGTCACAGTAGAAGGGAGCGCATGTGAGACGGCACCACAGAACGACTCCCCGCATGGTCCGGGTCCTCGGATCCCTGCTGCTCGTCGCCGCGGCCGGCACGTTCACGGCCGGCGCGGCACCGACCCCCACGACACCCGCCGCGACCCCGCTCGACCGGATCGTCCCCGCGCCCGCCTCGGTCAGCCCGGGCGGAGCGCCGTACCGGATCACCCGTGACACCGCCATCAAGATCAGCGACCACCGTGAGGTCCGCCGGGTCGGCGAGTACCTGGCGGCCGTGCTGCGCCCGTCCACCGGCTATCCGCTGCCGGTGACCACCAAGGGGCGCGGCGGCATCCGGCTGCACCTCGACCCCGGACGGTACGGCGCCGAGGGCTACCGCCTGGACAGCGGCAGCGGCGGCGTCACCATCACCGCCGGCGCCCCCGCCGGCCTCTTCCACGGCGTGCAGACCCTGCGCCAACTGCTGCCCGCCGCCGTCGAGTCGAAGTCCGTGCGGCACGGCCCGTGGACCATCGCGGGCGGCACCGTCGAGGATCGGCCGCGCTACTCCTACCGCGGCGCGATGCTCGACGTCTCCCGGCACTTCTTCACCGTCGACCAGGTCAAGCGCTACATCGACGAACTCGCCCTCTACAAGATCAACAAACTTCATCTGCACCTCAGCGACGACCAGGGCTGGCGCCTGGCGATCGACTCCTGGCCGCGCCTGGCCACGTACGGCGGCTCGACCCAGGTCGGCGGCGGCACCGGCGGCTACTACACCAAGGCCGAGTACAAGGAGATCGTCCGGTACGCCACCTCCCGCTTCCTGGAGGTCGTCCCCGAGATCGACATGCCGGGCCACACCAACGCGGCCCTCGCCTCGTACGCCGATCTCAACTGCGACGGGGTAGCGCCCCCGCTCTACACCGGCACCGAGGTCGGCTTCAGCTCGCTGTGCGCGGGCAAGGAGGTCACCTACGACTTCGCGGAGGACGTGATCCGCGAGCTGGCCGCCCTCACGCCCGGCCGCTATCTGCACATCGGCGGCGACGAGGCGCACTCCACCAGCCATGAGGACTATGTGAAGTTCATGGACCGGGTGCAGCCGATCGTCGCCAAGTACGGGAAGACGGTGGTCGGTTGGCACCAGCTGACCGGCGCGCACCCGGCGAAGGGGGCCCTCGCGCAGTACTGGGGTCTGGACGACGCCAGTGCCGAGGAGAAGGCACAGGTCGTGGCGGCGGCGCGGAACGGGACCGGGCTGATCCTCTCGCCGGCCGACCGGCTCTACCTCGACATGAAGTACACCGACGACACCCCGCTCGGCCAGGACTGGGCCGGGCTCGTGGAGGTGAAGCGGGCCTACGACTGGGACCCGGGCAACTACCTTGCCGGAGCGCCGAGTTCGTCCATCAAGGGCGTGGAGGCCCCGCTGTGGACCGAGACGCTCGTGACGAGCGCCGACCTGGAGTACATGGCCTTCCCGCGGCTCGCGGGCACGGCCGAACTGGGCTGGTCGCCGGCCGCCACGCACGACTGGGACGCCTTCAAGGTGCGGCTCGCGGCGCAGGCTCCGCGGTGGGACGCGCTGGGGATCTCCTACTACCGGTCCCCGCAGGTGCCGTGGCCCAGCAGCGGCTGAAGCACCTTGTAGTTCACGGCAGTTGAAAAACCAGCAGTTGAAAAACCAGCAGGTGAAAAAGACGGGCACCCCGGAGGACCGTACTCCGGGGTGCCCGCCGTCTTGGGGGTCAGAACCCGGCGATCGGGTTCTTCAGGTTGCCGATCAGCTGAAGCGCGCCCGCCGGGTCCGCCAGGTCGACCATCTGCTCGTTGTTGCGCAGCTGGAGCCGGTTGAGGCAGGACAGCGCGAACTCGGGCGCGAACATGTCGTACTGCGCGAACTTCTCGGCGAGTTCGGGCAGCGACGCCTGGTACTCGCGGGTGACGTCGGCGACCGTGCGCCAGAAGTCGTCCTCCGTCAGGACTCCCTCGGTCGCGAGGTTCGCGGCGAGGAAGCGGAAGAAGCAGTCGAAGACGTCCGTGAAGATCGACAGGAGCTTCTTCTCCTCCGGGACCTCCACGCGGATCCGGCGGACCTCGGGCGGCAGCACCGCGTCCGGGTCCATGACGGCGATCTCCTCGGCGATGTCCTTGTAGATCGCCCGCTGCACGACCCCGTCCTTCAGGACCAGGATCACGTTCTCGCCGTGCGGCATGTAGACCAGGTCGTAGGCGTAGAAGCTGTGCAGCAGCGGGGTGAAGTAGGCCCGCAGATAGTGCCGCAGCCACTCGGCCGGCGCGAGCCCCGACCGCTCGATCAGCGCGCCCGCGAAGGACGCGCCCTCGTGGTCGACATGCACGAGGGAGGCCATGGTCGCCAGCTGCTCGCCCTCCTGGAGGGAGGCGACGGGGCTCTCGCGCCACAGCGCCGCGAGCATTTTGCGGTACGGCGAGTAGCGGTCGGTCGCCTTCTCGTACTCCAGGTGCCGGTAGCCCACGGCCGCCCGCTCCCGGATGATCGACAGGCCCGTCGACTTCAACACCGGGTCGCCCTCGACGAGTTGGGCGAGCCAGTCGTTGATGGCCGGGGTCGCCTCCATGTACGCGGCCGAAAGCCCGCGCATGAAGCCCATGTTGAGGACGGACAGGGCCGTCTTCACGTAGTGCTTCTCGGGGTGCGAGTCGTTGAAGAAGGTCCGGATGGACTGCTGGGCCAGGTACTCGTCGTCGCCCTCGCCGAGGCAGACGAGGTGGCCGCGGGCGATCTCGGCCGCGAAGGTGACGGTGAGCTTGTTCCACCACTGCCAGGGGTGGACCGGGATGAGCAGATAGTCCTCGGGGTCCAGGCCCCGCCCAGTGAGTTGCTCCCGGAACCGCTCGACCGTCTCCTCGCCCAACTCCCCGCGCACGAACGACTCGTAGTCGATGCCGACGCCCGCGGTGAACGCGGCGCGCGAGCGGTGCGCGGCGAGCCACACCAGCCGGACCGGGCTCGCGGTCTCGGGGGCGTACGAGAGGTACTCGTGGATGCCGAAGCCGAGCCGGCCGTTGTTGGCGACGAAGCAGGGATGGCCCTCGGTCATACCGGTCTCGATGGCCTGGAAGTCGCTCTTCACAAGGTCGGCAGCGGTCACTTGGGGCTTGGTGAGCTTGAAGCAGGTGCCGGAGAGCGTGGAGGAGATCTCCTCCAGGTAGACCGGCAGGATCTGCTCGCTCAGGCCCAGCGTCTTCTGCAGCTCGATGAAGAACTCCAGGGCAGCGAGCGGGAGTTCGACGTCGTCCCGGGTGCGGGTGATCGAACCGGCGTCGACCTGCCAGTGGTCGAGCGCGTGGCGGGCGGCGGCGAACCGGTAGCGGGTCAGCCCGTCGTCACTGCGGACGACGTACAACTCACCGTCTTCTTCAGGGGTGATGAGCCGCTCGTGCGCGAACTCGGCGAGCGCCTTGCGGATCAGCTGGCGGTTGGCCCGCTCCCAGCGCTCGGGGGAGAGGTGGGCCACGGCGTCGGCGAGGCTCATGCGGACACCCCCGTCGTCGCCAGGCGGAACTGTTCGCGGGTGCAGAAGCTCAACAACGCCCTTTTCTCCGGCTTCTGGATCTCACGCTCGGGCACGAACCCGACCGCTTCGTTCAGGGCCTGTACGGCCGTGTTGGACACGTCCGGCTCGACGACCACACGCTCGGTCGCCGGGTCCTCGAAGAGGTGCGCCAGTACGGCGGTGATGACGGCCCGGGTGAACCCGTGGACGGGCGTGTCGGTCGCCGGGGTGAGGAAGTGCATGCCGACGTCACCCGGCAACGGCTCGTACAGACCGACCAGTTCGCGGTGCGCGGGGTCGTAGTACTCCATCAGGAAGACGGGGACACCGTCCTGGAGCCCGAGCAGCGCGTGCTGGTGCTCGTCGGCCGTGATCTCCATGTACGCGCGCTCGACGTCCTCAAGGCGGGCGTCCTGCATCATCCAGTAGGCCGCCTTGGGATGGGTGACCCAGGAGTGCAGCAACTCGGCGTCCTGGAGCGGGTCCAGGGGGCGGAAGGTGAAGGTCATACGGCGAACTCCTGGAACGCGATGGTCTTCTCGACCGGGTAGTACTCGCTGCCGAGCAGCTCACGGATGATGGAGCTGTTGCGGTAGGCGCCCATGCCCAGGTCGGGGCTGGTGATGCTGTGGGTGTGCACGCCGGCGTTCTGCAGGAAGACGCCCCGGCCCGTGGTGTCGATCGCGTAGTTGCGGGCCACGTCGAAGTTGCCGTGCACGTCGTAGCACAGCCGGTTCCTGATCGGCCGCAGGAACTCGGGCTCGGCGTACCGGTATCCGGTGGCCAGCACCAGACCCTGCGATTCGAGGTCGAACTCCTTGCCCTGCTCCTCCTGGCGGAACGAGAGCGTGTACGTGCCGTTCTCGTGACTCGCGCTTTTCAGCGCGGAGTTGGTGAGCAGACGCGTGGGCACCGGACCGCCGAGGTTCTTCTGATAGAGCAGGTCGAAGATCTCGTTGATCAGGTCGCCGTCGATGCCCTTGAACAGGCCCTTCTGCTCGCTGGTCAGCCGGTAGCGGGTGGCCTCGGGCAGCTCGCGGAAGTAGTCGATGTACTCCGGGGAGGTCATCTCCAGCGTGAGCTTGGTGTATTCGAGCGGGAAGAAGCGCGGCGAGCGCGTGACCCAGTTCAACCGGTAGCCGTGCACGTCGATCTCACTGAGCAGGTCGTAGTAGATCTCGGCGGCGGACTGCCCGGAGCCCACCAGCGTGATCGACTCCTTCTTGACCAGCTCCTCCCGGTGCTGCACATAACGGGAGTTGTGGATGAAGTCGCCGCCCAGACCCTCGCAGGCCTCGGGGACGTACGCCGGGGTGCCGGTCCCGAGGACCAGCCGGCGGGCGCGGAACACCTCGCCGGCCGCGGTCGTCACGACGTACAGCTCGTCCTCGTCGTGGTACGTCACCTCGGTCACCGTGGTGCTGAAGCGGACGCTGCTCAGCTGGTTCGCGGCCCAGCGGCAGTAGTCGTCGTACTCGACGCGCAGCGGGTAGAAGTTCTCCCGGATGTAGAACGAGTAGAGCCGGCCGCGCTCCTTCAGGTAGTTGAGGAAGGAGTACGGGGAGGTCGGGTCGGCGAGCGTGACCAGGTCCGACATGAACGGGGTCTGGAGGTGCGCGCCCTCCAGGAACATGCCCGCGTGCCACTCGAAGTCGGGCTTCGACTCCAGGAAGACGCCGTCGAGTTCGTCGATCGGCTCGGTCAGACAGGCGAGGCCGAGGTTGAAGGGACCGAGCCCGATCCCCACGAAGTCATGGATTTTGGCAGGGGTTTCAGGACGCGCGGTCAAGGGACTCTCCCAGGTACTGCTCGGCGTGGCCGGCGATCAGGTCGAGGACGGCGGCGATGTCGGCCGCCGTGGTCTCGGGGTTGAGCAGGGTGAACTTGAGGTAGTGGCGGGCGCCCACCTTGGTGCCCGCGACCACCGCGTCGCCGGAGGCGAACAGGGCCTTGCGGGCGTACAGGTTGGCGCGGTCGATCTCGGCCGGGTCGGTGACCGCGGCCGGTATGTAGCGGAAGACGAGGGTGGAGAGCGTCGGCTCGACCACGACGTCGAAGCGCGGGTCGGCGGCGAGCAGTTGCCAGCCCTCGACGGCCAGGTCGCAGACCTCGTCGAAGAGTTCGCCGATGCCGTCGGCGCCCATCACGCGCAGCGTCATCCACAGCTTGAGCGCGTCGAACCGGCGGGTGGTCTGCAGGGACTTGTCGACCTGGTTGGGGATGCGCTCGGAGACCATCCGGCGCGGATTGAGGTACTCCGCGTGATAGGTCGCGTGGCGCAGGGTCGAGGCGTCCCGGACCAGCACGGCGGACGAACTCACCGGCTGGAAGAAGGACTTGTGGTAGTCGACGGTGACCGAGTCGGCGCGCTCGATGCCGTCGATGCGGCTGCGGTGCTTGAGCGAGGCGAGCAGTCCGCAGCCGTAGGCCGCGTCGACGTGCATCCAGACGCCGTACTGCTCGCACAGCTCGGCGATCTCGGGCAGCGGGTCGATGGAGCCGAAGTCGGTGGTCCCTGCGGTGGCGACGACGGCCATCGGGACCAGGCCGTCCTGCTTGCAGCGCTCCAACTCCCGGGCGAGCGCGACCGTCTGCATCCGCTTGTCGTTGCCGACCGGGATCGAGACGACGGAGTCCTGGCCGAGGCCCAGCAGTTTCGCGGACTTCTTCACGCTGAAGTGGCTGACCTCGGAGGCGAAGATCCGCAGTTCGGCGAGCGAGTCGGTCTTGGACTCCTCGCGGGCCAGCAGCAGGGCTTGCAGGTTGGACTGGGTGCCGCCGGAGGTGAACACACCGTCGGCGTTCTCGCCGAGGCCGATGCGGGCGTTGGTCCAGTCGATGAGCTTGCGCTCGATCAGGGTGCCGCCGGCCGACTGGTCCCAGGTGTCCAGGGAGGAGTTGACGGCGGACAGGACGGCCTCGCCGAGCACCGCCGGGATGACGACCGGGCAGTTGAGGTGGGCGAGGTAGCGGGGGTGGTGGAAGTAGATCGCGTCCCGGAGGTAGACCTCCTCCAGTTCGTCGAGCACGGCCGCGGTGTCGAGCAGCGGGGTGTCCAGGTCGATCCGCTCGATCCGGGGAGCGAGGGCGTCGACCGTGACGCCGGTGAACGGACGGTCGGTGGCGGCGAGTTTGGCGGCCACCCGCTCGACGCCGTCGGTCACGGAGCGGCGGTACTGCTCCGCGGTCGTGTCATTGAGCAGGTGCGAGCGCATGGTGCGTGGTCCTCCGGTGGGGACGGGTCCGTGGTGGGGTGGAGCAGGGGTGGGGCCCCGAGGTTCAACTTAGGTTAGCCTAACCTAAGTAACGCGAACGAAACCATGCCCCTTCCGTGACTGTGATCACGTGAGTCCCAGCCGCAACTCCACGGCCGCGACTGACGAGCTGCGACTGTCCGGCCCCAACTACCCTGCGGCGCGCAGCTCTTCCTCGTTCATCCCGTACCTCCAGTAGCCGACGAAGGTCACGCGCCGCCGGTCGATCCCGCGTTCGTGGACGAAGTGCCGGCGGAGTGCCTTCACGCAGCCGGACTCGCCCGCGATCCACACGTACGGCCGCTCGGCGTCCGGGAGTTGGGCTGCTCGGAGCGCGGCGAGGGCCATGGGGGACCCCTCGCCGCGGGTCTGATGGCCGGTCAGCCAGGTGACCTCGACGTCCGCTTCCGTCACCGGATCCTGGACGTCACCGTCATCGGGCACCTCCAGCCAGGCGCGTACGCGCTGCCCGGCGGGGAGGACTTCGAGGATGGCCGAGACGGCGGGGAGGGCGGTCTCGTCACCCCAGAGCACCACCAAATCGGCGTCCTCGGGCGGCCGGAAGCGGATCGCGCGGTTGTCCGCGATCGCCGGGCCGAGCAGCACGACGCGGTCACCGGGGGCGGCTTCGGCGGCCCAGGCGGAGGCGGGCCCGGCCGGGGTGTGCAGAACGAAGTCGATGTCGATCTCGACGGTGTCGCCGCGGTCGTCACGCCGCAGCCCCCGGAGCGTGTACGAGCGCATCACGGCCCGTACGTCGTCGGGGAGTTGGCGCCAGGCCTCCCACCACCCGTCGCCCAACTCGTAGGGAACGGCGGGCTGTTCCTGCCCGGGATGCGGCAGGAAGAGGGAGAGCGACTGATCGCGTCCGTCGGAGAGGAAGTGCCGCAGATCCTCGCCGGCGAAGCCGACCCGGACCAGAGACGGACCGAGCCGCCTCGTCCGTACGACTCGGAGGGAGAAGAAACGGAACGGGGCGGCTACGGCCGTCGACATGCGTACTCCTAAAGGGGCGGGCCCGGGCTCCTGTGGGGGCGGGGTCAGCTGACCTTCTTCGCGTTCTCGATCACCTCGGCGAGGGCGGTGAGCTGCGGGGTGACCTTGGCGTAGGACAGGATCGGCTCGGTGGAGCGGGGGATGACCTGGCCGGCCTTGACGGCGGGCAGCTTCTTCCAGGTGGCCTCGGTGATGTCGGCCGGCTGGATGGCGGAGGTGCGGTCGTCCATCATGATGACGTCGGCCTTGTACTTGTCGACGTTCTCCCAGCTCAGGCTCTCGTACCAGCCGCCGCTCGCCTTCAGGACCTTGGCCGGCGGCTCGACGAAGTTCACGCCGAGCGCCTTGTAGTACTCCAGGTCGATGGAGAGGTTGCTGCCGGAGACGTAGAACAGGTCCTGGCTCGCGGAGCCGACCAGCACCTTGATGTCGGGGTGGGCCTTCGCGGCGGCGCGCAGCCGGGTGGCGGCGGCCTCGAAGGCGGTCTTGGACTCCTTGACCCGGGCGGCCGTCATGTCCGCGCCGAGGGACTCGGCCAGGGACCACATGCGCTGGAGGGGCTCGGTGATCTGGCGGTCGAAGACGGAGATGCCGACGCTGGGCGCGAGCTTGGCGATCTTGTCCTTGGATGCCTCGGGGACGTACCAGAGGGTGCCGGCGTCGTCGAACATCGTGGTGATGAGCAGCTGCGGGCCGAAGGCCGCGTACTCCTCCACGTTGAACTGGTCCCACACATTGCCGAAGACCGTCAGCTTGCTGACGTCCATGTCGCCGGCCTGGACGTCGGCCTTGCCGTCCTTGGTCTTGGTCGGGCCGAAGACGCCCTTGACGTCGATGCCGTAGTCGTACAGCGCGGCGGCGACACCGACGAAGGCGACGATCTTCGTGGGGACGGAGTCCAGCTTCACGGTCGTACCGCGGTCGTCCTTGAAGGTCCAGGCACCCGACTCGGCACCCGCACTCTCCGACCCGGAGCCGCCGCTTTTCGCGTCGTCGTCACCGCAGGCCGCGAGCGCGGCCCCGAGGCCGAGGGCACCACCGGCGGCGAGGAGACCGCGGCGGGTGAAGTGGCTGGCACGGGCATTGGACATGGGTATGACTGCTTTCGAACGGGGCGGAGCGTCCGCCGGACAAGTTCGAAGGTAGGTTAGCCTAACCTCAGCTCGCGTCCAGGGGGTGGGGTGGGCCGCCGCCTGCGGTGATACCTGTGACCGGCACCACGGCGACCCACCCAAGGTGCTATCCCGCGAGCCCCAACTCCCTCGCGATCAGCATCCGTTGTACCTCGCTCGTGCCCTCCCCGATTTCCAGGATCTTGGAGTCGCGCCACATGCGGGCCACCGGGTACTCGTTCATGAAGCCGTAGCCGCCGTGGATCTGGGTGGCGTCGCGGGCGTTGTCCACCGCGATCGTGGAGGAGTAGAGCTTGGCGAGGGCGGCCTCCTTCTTGAAGGGGGCGCCGGAGACCAGGCGGGCGGCGGCGTCGCGCCAGGCGAGGCGGGAGGTGTGGGACTTCATCTCCATGTCGGCGATCTTGAACTGGATGGCCTGGTTGGCGCCGATGGGGCGGCCGAAGGCGTGCCGTTCCTTGGCGTACTTGACCGACTCGTCGACGCAGCCCTGGGCCAGGCCGGTCGCCAGCGCCGCGATCGCGATGCGGCCCTCGTCCAGGATGCGCAGGAACTGCGCGTAGCCGCGGCCCAGTTCGCCCAGCAGGTTGGCCGCGGGGACGCGGACGTCCGCGAAGGACAGCTCGCGGGTGTCCGAGGCGTTCCAGCCGACCTTCGAGTACGGCGCCGCGACGGTGAAGCCCGGCGTGCCGGACGGGACGATGATCGACGAGATCAGTGGGCGGCCGTCGGGCTTGCGGCCCGTCACCGCCGTGACCGTGACCAAGCCCGTGATGTCCGTACCCGAGTTGGTGATGAAGCACTTGGTGCCGTTGATCACCCACTCGTTCGTCGACTCGTCCAGCTTCGCCGTCGTACGGGTCGCGCCCGCGTCCGAGCCGCCGTCCGGTTCCGTCAACCCGAACGCGCCCAGCATCTCGCCCGAGCAGAGACGCGGCAGCCACTCCCGCTTCTGCGCGTCCGTGCCGAAGAGATGGATCGGCATCGCGCCCAGCGAGACGCCCGCCTCCAGCGTGATGGCCACCGACGAATCGACCCGGGCCAGCTCCTCCAGGGCCACGCCCAGCGCCAGATAGTCGCCGCCCATCCCGCCGTACTCCTCCGGGAACGGCAGTCCGAACAGGCCCATGCGGCCCATCTCGCGGACGATCTCGTACGGGAACTCGTGCCGTTCGTAGAAGTCGCCGATCTTGGGGGCCACGACGTCGTGCGCGAACTCCTCGACGGTGCGCCGGAGTTCTTCGAGTTCGGGGGAGAGCCGGAAGTCCATGAGTGATCAGTCCTTGTGGGAGAGGGCCCGGACGGTGCGGGAAGGGCTGGGTCGGCCCAGGTGTTCGGCCATCCACTCGCTCGTGGCGACGAGGCGGCCGAGGTCGACTCCGGTCTCGATGCCGAGACCCTGGAGCATCCAGACGAGGTCCTCGGTGGCGAGGTTCCCGGTGGCTGACTTGGCGAACGGGCAGCCACCGAGGCCTCCGGCGGAGGCGTCGACCGTGGTGACCCCGTGCTCCAGGGCCGCGTAGGTGTTCGCGAGTGCCTGGCCGTAGGTGTCGTGGAAGTGCACGCCGAGGACGTTCGTCGGCACGCCCTGTTCGTTGAGCGCGGAGAGCAACTCCAGTACGTGGCCCGGGGTCGCCACTCCGATGGTGTCGCCGAGGCTCAGTTCGTCGCAGCCCATGTCCCGCAGGGCCGCGCAGACGCGGACGACTTGGTGGAGCGGGACCTCGCCCTCCCACGGGTCGCCGAAGCACATCGAGACATAGCCGCGTACATGCGCGTCCGCCTCCTTCGCCCGCCGCACCACCGGCTCGAACACCGCCAGCGACTCGTCCACTGTGCGGTTGAGGTTGGCCTTCGCGAAGGACTCGGTGGCGCTGGCGAAGACGGCGACCCGGCGGGCGCCGAGGGCGAGGGCACGGTCAAGGCCGCGGCCGTTCGGCACGAGCACCGGCAGGTCGACAGGCAACTCGACGACCTGTGGGAACAGCTCCTCCGCGTCGGCCAGTTGAGGCACCCACTTGGGGTGGACGAAGCTCGTCGCCTCGATCGTCGTCAGACCCGCGTCGGCAAGGCGGCGGATGAACTCCGCCTTGACCTCCGTCGGAACCGTCGACTTCTCGTTCTGCAGCCCGTCACGGGCCCCGACCTCGTGGATGCGCACCCGCGCGGGCAGATCGGCGGCCGGTACGACCATCGGGAGTGTCACTGGTCCTCCTCCGCAGGTGTGACGATCAGGGGTGTGACGACCGCCAGCACCTGGTCCATGGCGACCGTCGCGCCGGGGGTCACGTCGAGTTCGGCGACGGTGCCGGCGTGCGGCGCGGAGACGACGTGCTCCATCTTCATCGCCTCGACCACCAACAGGCTCTGCCCGGCGGCCACTTGATCCCCCACGGCGACCTTCACCACGGTCACCGTCCCCGGCATCGGCGCGGTGAGCGAACCGGCACCGGACCGGTCGGCCCCGCTGAGCGAGGCGGCCACCGGATCGTGGTCCCGCACCTGCCAGGCGTCACCGTCCCGGCCCAGCCAGTCACCGGCCCGGTGGAAGGTGTGCCGGACCCCGTCGAGGGTGACGGCGACCCGGTCCGCGGTGACGGTGTGGCCGCCACGCGGCACGTACTCCACGGGCTCGGTCACCCGCAGATGGAAGCCGACCGGCCTCGGAGTACCGCCCAACCGCCAGCCGTCCGGCTCCGAGAAGGGATCCCGCCAGCCCTCGCCACGCGGCCGCAGCGCCTCCAGCCGTACGGCCGCCGCCGCCTCGTACACCTCCTCGGGCACCTCGTCCGCGATGAGGGAGTCCGCCTCCCGCTCGACGAGCCCGGTGTCCAACTCGCCCGCCACGACCGCCGGATGGGCGAGCAGCCGCCGCAGGAAACCGGCGTTCGTCGGCACGCCCAGGGTGACCGTGTCCGCGAGGGCGGCCCGGAGCTTCCTGAGCGCGGTCGCGCGGTCGGGGCCGTAGGCGATGACCTTGGAGAGCATCGGGTCGTAGAGACTGCCGACCTCGGTCCCTTCGGAGAGCCCGGAGTCCGTGCGGACGCCGTCGCCGGAGGGTTCGCGGAGCATGACCACGGTGCCGCCGGACGGCAAGAACCCGCGCGAGGGGTCTTCGGCGCAGACGCGGGCCTCGATCGCATGCCCCGTCAGCCGGACGTCCTCCTGCCGGAAGTCCAATGCCTCTCCGGCCGCCACCCTGAGCTGCCACTCCACCAGGTCGAGCCCCGTCACCAACTCCGTGACCGGGTGCTCCACTTGGAGCCGGGTGTTCATCTCCATGAAGTAGTACGACGACGGATCGCTGCCCGGCACGATGAACTCCACCGTGCCCGCGCCCGCGTACCCGCACGACCGCGCCGCCTGGACCGCCGCCTCGCCCATCGCCGCGCGCGTGGCCTCGTCGAGGAGCACGCTCGGCGCCTCCTCGATGACCTTCTGGTGCCGCCGCTGCAACGAGCACTCGCGCTCACCGAGGTGGACGACGTTCCCGTGGCCGTCGGCCAGGACCTGGATCTCGATGTGCCGGGGGCGGTCCACCCACCGCTCGACCAGGAGCGTGTCGTCGCCGAAGGAGGCGCGGGCCTCGCGGCGGGCGGCGGCGATCTCCTCGGCCAGCGCCGAGGCGTCCCGCACCAGCCGCATGCCCTTGCCGCCACCGCCGGCCGACGGCTTCAGCAGCACCGGCATACCGATCTCCCGGGCGGCGTCGGCGAGTCGGTCGTCCGTCAGCCCGCTGCCGCTGGACCCGGGGACGACCGGAACCCCGGCCGCCTGCACCGTCTCCTTGGCGCGGATCTTGTCGCCCATGAGGGCGATCGCGTCCGCCGGAGGGCCGATGAAGACCAGCCCGGCGTCGGCGCACGCGCGCGCGAAGGCCGCGTTCTCCGCGAGGAAGCCGTATCCCGGGTGCACGGCCTGGGCGCCGGTGCGGGCGGCGGCCTCCAGGATGCGCTCCACCGACAGATAGCTCTCGGCCGCCGGTGCCGGACCGATCCGTACCGCCGTGTCGGCCTCCCGGACGTGCCGGGCGTCGGCGTCCGCGTCGGAGAAGACGGCCACCGAGCGCACACCGAGCGAGCGCAGGGTGCGGATCACGCGGACCGCGATCTCGCCCCGGTTGGCCACCAGGACCGTCTCGAACATGTCGACCATCTCAGGCACCCTCATCACATCCGGAAGACGCCGAACCGGGGTTCACCCAGCGGCGCGTTGGCACAGGCGGTCAGGGCCAGGCCCAGC
>NZ_JBSFLV010000155.1:0-21207 GCF_053599215.1 Streptomyces sp. NPDC001002
GCGGCGTTGTCGTCGGTCGCCGACGCTCCGCGTCGGCTCCCTCCTCCGCCTTGCAGCTGCACGCACCAGACCCCGCTCGGCTCGGCCAAGAAGCACCGCACCTCACAGCCGACCTGATCCGCCGGACAGACCCTGGCCCGGCGGCCCCTCCTCTCCCCTCCTGATGCGGCCCCGGTCCGTCACTACCGGGGCAGCACCACGACATACGCGGCGGGATCGCGGTCGCCCGCGGCCATCAGGGCCGTGCGGACGACCGCCGCCTGCTGCTCCATCGCGTCGCGCAGCTTCTTGGGCGTGACGTAGACGACCGTGATGCCGAGCCGCTCCAGGTGCTCGCGCTTGCGGGCGTACTCCGACCACAGCGCGTCCTCGTCCTGGCGCGGGGCGCGGGTGTCCAGCTCGACCGCCACCGCCTGCTCCGGCCAGTACGCGTCGAGGCCGCCGAGGTGCGGGCCGCCCGGGAGGCGCAGGTCCACGTTCCAGACCGGGTCGGGCAGGCCGTACTCGGTCACCATCCGGTAGAGGCGGTCCTCCGCGATCGCGCGGCCCTCGGCCAGCAGCGAGTCCACCGCGTCCACCACGTGCGGCCGGCTCAGCAGCTTCGCCGCGTTCAACTCCCGTACCACCGCCGCCGGTTCGCAGTGGCCGCCGCGTACCGCCTCGGTCAGCAGCCGGCGTACCGCCTCTGCGTCCGCGAGCTCGGACACCGCGTCGGCCAGCGCGCGGGCCACCGGCGCGACCGGAACTCCCAGCCTCGGCTCGGCCGTCGGCATCGCGGCGGTGCGCACGATCCGGGCGCAGCCCGTGGAGCGCAGCCGGCGCAGCCGGGGCACCAGGACGTCGATGCGGTCCAGGGACGGCAGCGGCGGCGCGGCGGCGAAGCCGTGCAGGGCCAGCGCCGCGAGCCCCGTGACCATCACCTCCGCGTACACCGGGCGGTGCGGCTCCTGCGGGCTCGACTGGGCCGGCACCCCGGGGGCCGACTCGCGGGCCGCGTACAGCAGCACCGCGTGCAGCCGCTCCTCGCCGGTCGAGGGGCCCGGGTGCAGCAGCACGACCCCCGGCAGGAGCTGCTGCCAGGGGCCGTCGGGCCGGCACTGCTCGTTCGTCTCCGCGGCGGACACACCGTGCGAGCGGAGCTGGGCCGCCGTCATGACCCGGCGGTGGACCTCGGCGAGGTGGTGGAGCGGGCGGGGGGAGAGCGGGGTGTTGTGGTTCATGACTGGGGGTTTCCCGCGTCGGAACCGCGTTTTAACCGCTGTTACACGCCCGTCGACAAATACGGACAAGGCGGCACTAAAGGACGGGTGTTCGGATGCCGATAGGGCGCCGAAAACCCCTGGTCCGAATGGGGCGGACCAGGGGTTACGGGTGTGATTGACCGGATTCCGTAACGGTCACCGGCCGCTAATAGTTGGCCAGAACCTGAGCTCGCAGCGCCCGCGCCAGGTCGTCCCGGGCCTCAAGGACCAGCCGCCGCAGCGCCGGCGCAGCCTCCTCGTGCGCGGCCAGCCACGCGTCCGTCGCGTCCAGCGTCGACTGCGAGTCCTCGGCCGTCGGGTACGCCGGGAACAGCCCCCGCACCACGTCCATCCCGATCTGGATCGACCGCTGCTCCCACACCCGCTCGATCGCCGCGAAGTACTTCTCCACGTACGGCGCCGTCAACTCCCGCTGCGAGGGCTGCTGGAAGCCCGCGATCGTGGCCTCCACCAGCGCGTTGGACAGCGCGTCCGACTCGACCACCTGGGCCCACGCCTGCGCCTTGACGGCCGCCGAGGGCCGGGCGGCGAGACAGCGCACCTGGTGCCGCTTGCCGGACGCCGTGTCGTCCCGGGCCAGTTCGGCCGCCAGCACCGGCTCGTCCACCGCCCCGTGCGAGGTCAGCGGTTCGAGGAACACCCAGCGCAGCTCCTGGTCGACGGCCAGCCCCTCGATCGTCTCCGTACCGTCCAACAGGGCGCGCAGCAAAGCCAGTTCCTCCGGCGCCGACGCCACCGAGGCGAAGAACCGCGCCCAGGCCAGCTGCTGCTCACTGCCCGGCTCGGCCCCGCGCAGATCCCGCTCCGCGATGTGCGCCAGGAGCTGCACGCCGGTCTCCCGCCACCACGGCGGCGAGTAGTTCACCAGCGCCGAGTTCGCCCACGCGTGCAGCATCTGCAGGACACCGATGTCGGTCTCCCGGCGCCCGAACCGCATCACCAGGTCGATGAAGTCGGGCGCGGGCAGCAGCGCGTCCCGGGTCATGTTCCACAGCGCCGACCAGCACAGGGCGCGGGCCATCGGGTCGGTGAGCGCGCCCAGGTGCTCGCGCAGGGTGTCCAGCGAGGTCGCGTCGAAGCGGGTCTTGCAGTACGTGAGGTCGTCGTCGTTGACCAGCACCAGCTCCGGGGCGTCCGCACCGGCCAGTTCCACCACGACCGTGCGCGGCCCGTCGACGTCCACCTCGGCCCGCTCGTACCGCACGAGCCGCTCGTCCTCCATCCGGTACAGGCCCACGACCACCCGGTGCGGGCGCAGCTCCGGGTAGGACTCGGCGGCCTCCTGGAGCACGGTCAGCTCGGCGACCCGGCCGCCCTCCACGTCCAGTACCACCTGCGGGGTGAGGGAGTTGACCCCGGCCGTCTGCAGCCACGCCCGCGACCAGGACGCCATGTCCCGCCCGCTGGTCTCCTCCAGCACCGACAGCAGATCGGCGAGGCGCGTGTTGCCGTACGCGTTCCGCTTGAAGTAGCGGCGCGCGCCCTCCAGGAACGCGTCCTGGCCGACGTACGCGACGAGTTGCTTGAGCACCGAGGCGCCCTTGGCGTACGTGATGCCGTCGAAGTTGAGCTTGGCGTCCTGGAGGTCGCGGATGTCGGCGGTGATCGGGTGGGTGGAGGGGAGCTGGTCGGCGCGGTAGGCCCAGGCCTTGCGGCGGTTGGCGAAGGTGATCCAGCCGTCGGTGAAGCGGGTCGCGCCGACCAGGGCGAACGCGCCCATGAAGTCGGCGAAGGACTCCTTGAGCCACAGGTCGTCCCACCACTCCATGGTGACCAGGTCGCCGAACCACATGTGCGCCATCTCGTGCAGGATGACGTTGGCCCGGCCCTCGTAGGACGCCCGTGTCACCTTGCCGCGGAAGATGTACTCCTCGCGGAAGGTGACCAGGCCCGGGTTCTCCATCGCGCCGAGGTTGTACTCGGGCACGAACGCCTGGTCGTACTTCCCGAAGGGGTACGGGTAGTCGAAGTGCTCGTGGAAGAAGTCCAGGCCCTGCTTGGTGACCAGGAAGACGTCGTCCGCGTCGAAGTAGGGCGCCAGGCCCTTGCGGCACAGCGCGCCGAGCGGGATCTCCAGCTTCGTACCGTCGTCGAGGACGCGCTCGTAGGAGTCGGTCACGTAGTGGTACGGGCCCGCCGTCACGCACGTGATGTACGTCGAGATCGGCTTCGTCTCCGCGAACCGCCACACGCCGTCGGTCAGCGTGCCGGCGCCGTTGGACCACACCGTCCAGCCCTCGGGCGCGCGCACCTCGAAGCGGTAGGGGGCCTTGAGGTCGGGCTGCTCGAAGTTGGCGAACACCCGGCGGGCGTCGGCCGGTTCGTACTGGGTGTACAGGTAGACCTCGCCGTCCTCGGGGTCGACGAAGCGGTGCATGCCCTCGCCGGTGCGGGAGTAGGCGCAGCGGGCGTCGACGATCAGCTCGTTGTCGGCGGCCAGGTCCTCCAGCTGGATCCGTACGCCGTCGAAGACCGCGCCCGGGTCGAGGTCCCTGCCGTTGAGGGACAGGGCCGTCACGCTCGGCGCGATCAGGTCGGCGAAACTGGTGGCGCCCGGCTCGTTGCAGCGGAAGCGGATCGTGGTCACCGAGCGGAAGGTGCGCGGTTCGGCGTCCGCGTCGCCGACGGCGGAGCGCAGGTCGAGCGACACCTCGTATCCGTCGACGGACAGCAGGGCGGCCCGCTCGCGGGCCTCGTCACGGGACAGATTCTCACCGGGCACGGACGGCACTCCTTCGCGGCACGACGGACAGGGCGGGGGTACGGCGGAACAGGACCGATCCTGCCATGTGCCCCTGACGGGGGGCACCCGGGAATGAGGTCGGCCGCCCCCGGTGTTGCTCGGAGAAAGAGCCGTTTTCTTGAGGAGAGCAATGTCCGAGACCGCGACCACCTCCACCAAGACCCCCGTCGACTTCTGGTTCGACCCGCTGTGCCCCTGGGCCTGGATGACCTCCCGGTGGGTGCTGGAAGTGGAGAAGGTCCGGGACATCGAGGTCCACTGGCACATCATGAGCCTGGCGGTGCTCAACGAGCCCAAGCTGGACGAGCTGCCCGAGGAGTACCGCGAGCTGCTGTCCACCAAGGCCTGGGCCCCGATCCGCGTGGTCACCGCGGCCTGGCAGAAGCACGGCGCGGACATCCTCGGCCCGCTCTACACCGCGCTCGGCACCCGCATCCACAACCAGGGCGAGGGCCCCACCCGTGAGGCCATCGCCGGCGCGCTCGCGGACGTCGGCCTGCCCGCCGAGCTGATCGACTACGCCGACCAGGAGGACTTCGAGTTCGACGCCGAGCTGCGTGCCTCGCACAAGGAGGGCATCGACAAGGTCGGCCAGGACGTCGGCACCCCGGTCATCGCCGTGCCCGGCCCCGACGGCGAGCAGATCGCCTTCTTCGGCCCGGTCGTCACCCCCGCCCCAAAGGGCGAGCAGGCCGCCCGCCTGTGGGACGGCACGGTCGCGGTCGCCTCGGTCCCCGGCTTCTACGAGATCAAGCGCAGCCGCACGGCGGGCCCGGACTTCAGCAACCTGTAAGCACCGCACGGCTCACTCGGAGGCGGCGGCCTTCTCCTCACGGAACTTCTCGGGGAGATCGCCGCCGCCTCCCGCGTTGTACGCCGGCTGGTACCGCACACAGCCCTTGACGGCGCAGCGCCACAGATCATCCACGTAGTGCCGGGCCCCCTTCTCCTCACGGACGGCGGCCTTCTCGGCGCCGTTCATCATCTGGAAGTCCTGCCACCCAAGACAGTTCCGGCACCACCGTCGAAGCACAGTCACGAACGCCTCCTCGCCACGCACGGCCAGGCCGGTAGTACACCGCGGTTTGCCTCCGCCCGCTCCCGAAATGACCGGCTCCGGTAAGGGGGGATTCGGCGAAGCGGTCCGCGCGGGGTTTCGCGCGGGTGGACCGGCCGCGTCTCGACGGCGGCCGTCCCGCGCCGCACTTTCGGGACACGCGCCCACTGCCGGGTGCGTGTCGCGCGGTGCGGGCCGGTCGGCCCGGCGCTCGCCGCGTACGCGGCCCTGAACTCACCGGCCCTCGGATCCGTCGGCCGGAACCTGCCCGCTCCGACGACCTCACCGGCTCCGGTCGCGCGCCGCCGCCAAGCGCTTGAGGTGGTCCTCGAAGCCGCCGGAGTAGTACGCCGCCCGGTCAGGGTCTGGCTCGACGATGCGGTTCGGGCGGGTCCACGCGGCTGTCGCCAGAGGGATGCCGTGGCGGGTGGCCGCTGCCATGACCGCGCCGCGGGCGCCCACCTCGCCCTCGGCCACGCGGAGCGGCCGGCCCAGGACGTCGGCCAGGAGTTGCATCCACGCGGGGCTGCGGGTGCCGCCGCCGCAGACGGCGAGGGTGCCGGTCAGACCGGCCGCGGTCAGACAGTGCCGGGCCGCGTAGCCGATGCCCTCGCAGGTGGCGCGGATCAGGTCGCCCTTGGTCGACTCCAGGCTGACGCCGGTGAGTTCGGCGCGCAGACGCGGTTCGACGAAGGGGGCGCGTTCGCCGGACGGGGCGAAGTACGGCAGCACCCGCACGCCGTGCGCCCCCGGCGGGGTCCCGGCGAGCAGCGCGTCGACCTCCTCGTGCCGGACGCCCGTCGTCGACAGCACCCAGTCCAGGGCCGCCGTGCCGACCATCGCCGGCATCGCGCGCAGCCGGTGCCCGGGCCGGTCGGTCGAGATGTACAGGCCGGCCGGCTCACCGGTCAGGTCGAGGTCGGTGGTGGCGACCAGGGCGGCCAGACAGGTACCGACGATGAGCAGACCGTCGCCGGGCGAGGTGACACCGGCGCCTAGTGCGCAGGCCGGCAGGTCGTACGGGCCGTTCGACACCCGCGCCCCGGCCGGCAGGCCCTCGCCGCGTGCCTCGGCGGTCGTGATCGGGTCGCCGACGGGCGCGAGCAGGCCGCGCCGGTGCCCCAGGCCGAGCAGCTCGACGACCGACTCGTCGTACGTCCGGGTTCGCGGGTCGAGGAACGGCATCGACGCGTCGGAGACATCCGTGCCGGCCGGCGCGCCGGTCAGCCGCCGGAAGACCATGTCCTTGCAGTACAGGGCGGTGGCGGCCGCGTCGAGCGACTTCGGCTCGTGCCGGTCCAGCCAGGCCAGCAACGGGCCCGGGCAGCCCGGGAACATGGCGCTCCCGGTGCGGCGGAACACCGCCTCGAAGGTGCCGTCCGCCATCCAGCCGTCGAGCAGTTCATGGGCCCGGCCGTCCATCCAGGAGAGGGCGGGCCGCACCGGCAGCCCCTGCCCGTCGACCAGCCAGACCCCGTCGCCCTGCCCGGTCAGCCCCGCCAGCTCGACCGGCCCGGGCACCCGTAGCGTCAGCCGGCCCAGCACGCCGACGACCGCCTTGTACACCTCGTACATGTCCTGCTCGACCCGGCCCTCGTGCAGTGCGAGGCCCACGGGGCTGGTCTCGACGGCCAGTTCACGACCGGCGTGGTCGAAGGCGGCGGCTTTCACGGCGGACGTGCCCACATCGATGCCGATGTACATGCGGGGTCCTCCTCGGAGGCGGACATGGGTGTCGGGGGCGGGGTCGGGGGTTCACGTCAGGGGGCGACGGCGATTCACGTCGTAAGTCGGCGTCCGCTCAGGTCAGTCGGTGCGCCAGTGTTCGCTCACGTCAGTTGGTGTGCCAACGGCTCCCCCCGCGCCCATCGCCCCACCTCCGCCGCCGCGATCCGCGCCGCCTTCTCCGCCACCGCGCGCGCGGCCCCGCCCAGATGCGGGGTCATCACCACCCGGTCGCCGAGCCCGAACAGCCGTGACCCGGCGGGCACCGGCTCCCGCTCGTACGTGTCGAGTCCCGCCGCCGACAACCGCCCGCTCTCCAGCGCCTCGCAGAGCGCGTCCTCGTCGAGCAGCGGGCCGCGGGCCGCGTTCACGACCACCGAGCCCTCGGGCAGCAGGGCGAGTTCGCGGGAGCCGATCAGGCCGCGGGTCTCGGGGGTGAGCCGGGCGTGCAGGGTGATCACCCGGGAGCGGCGCAGGAGTTCGTCGAGCGAGGAGACCCGCAGCCCGTGGATCTCGCCGCGGACATAGGGGTCGTAGACCATCACCTGCGCCCCGAACGCGCACAGCACCCGCGCCACCCGGCTGCCGACGGCGCCGTAGCCGACCAGCCCGACGGGGAGGTCCTCCAGCTCCAGACCGCTGTGTTCGTACGTGTAGTAGGCCGAGCCCTGCCAACTGCCCTGTCCGGCGAGGAGGTTGTGCGCCTGCGGGATCCGGCGCAGGGTCGCGAGCAGCAGCCCGACGGCGAACTCGGCGGTGGCGGCGGCGTTCCGGCCGGGCGCGTAGGAGACGCGGACGTCGTGGATCTTCGCCGCGTCGAGGTTGACGTTGACCGGGCCGCCGCGGCACACGACGACCAGACGCAGCCGCGGGGCGGACTCCAGGACGCGTTCGGTGACCGGAGCCATCTGCGTGACCAGCACCTCGCGGTCGTCGGCGAGCGCCTCGATCAGCCCGTCCTCGCCGCCGCTCGCCTCCTCCACCTCGGCGACGGGCCCGAACGCTTCGAGGGGCCACGGCAGGGTCAACTCCCGTACCGACAGCTCCCGTTCGCGCACCTCGTCGGCCAGTGCGCGGGCGATCAGCCCGGGTACGACGAAGTGGTCACCGGCGGCCAGGACCCGGACGGGGTCGTTCGTCACGAGGGGGTCGTTCATGGCGGTGGCTCTCCCGTCGGGCAGACCTCGTAGCGGACCTTGTGCTCGTCCAGGTCCCGCAGGGCCTCGGCCGGCGCGCCGTCGTCGACCAGGAGCAGGTCGAAGCGGGAGAGCGGGGCGACCCGGTGCAGGGCGGTCCGGGCGAGCTTGCTGTGGTCGATCAACAGCACATTGCGCGCGGCCGAGTCGAGCATCGCCCGCTTCACCGACACGATGTGCTGCTCCTGGTGGTACGCGTACCCCCCGTGCACGGCCGACGTCGACACGAAGCACACGTCCACCCGCAGGGACTGGACCGCCTCGACGCAGGAGACGCCGAGGAAGGAGGAGTGCAGCGGGTCGTAGTCGCCGCCCAGCGCCATCAGATGGATACCGCGCTGGTCGGCGAGGAGGGTGATGGCCTCAAGGAAGTTGGTGACGACGGTCAGCGGGGTGATCTCGCCGAGCCGGAGTCTGCGGGCCAGTTCGAGCGCGGTCGTGGAGTCGTCCAGCATGATCGCCATGCCGGGCTCCAGCTGCTTCATCGCGCGGTCGGCGAGCGCGGCCTTCTCGGCGAGCATGGTCTTCAGGCGGTACTGCACGTTCGACTCGAAGACCCCGGACGGCTGCGCGGTCACCCCGCCCCTGAACTTCCGTACGATCCCCTGCCGTTCGAGCTCGTCGAGGTCACGGTGGATCGTCATCAGGCTCACGCCGAAGCGCTCGGCGAGGTCGGCGGCGGTCGCGGAGCCCTCGGCCAGGACGAGTTCGGCCAGCGCCGAGCGGCGGACCGCGGGGCCCTGCTGCGCACTGCCGCTCATCGCCCCTCCGATTCCTGGTCGTCCGTCGTGGTCATCGGGCGTCGTGATCCGTCGGCATCCCGTCGGCATCCGTCGTACTGGGACCGCCAACCGAGCGTGTAACGGCGAATGTCGGCCGTCAATCCCTCGCGCGAGCGAAAAACTCGGGTCAATATCGATGATGGGTGTGAAGTTCTCAGAGTCGGTCGTGACGCGTGGGAGGTCCGGATGGCGGCGGATGAGGGCGAGGCATGGCTGGGCGTCGACCTGGGCACGCAGAGCGTCCGCGTACTGCTGGTCACGGCCGACGGGACGGTCCTCGGCCGGGGCTCGGCACCGCTCGCCGGACGCCGGGAGGGGGTGCGCCACGAGCAGGATCCGGACGACTGGTGGCAGGCGCTGCGCACCGCGTCCCGGGCCGCGCTCGCCGACCGGTTGCACCTGCGCGTCGGCGGCCTCGCGGTGTGCGGCACCTCGGGCACGGTCCTCCTGACGGACGGCACCGGCCGCCCGGTGACCCCCGCCCTCATGTACGACGACGGGCGCGCCTCCGCCCAGGCCGCGCGGGCGCGGCGGGCGGGCCTGGCGGTGCAGGACACCTGGGCGCTGCCGAAGGTGCTGTGGCTGGCGGGGGAGTACGAGGGCGCGGGCGGCGCGGGCCCGGTCCGCGGGCGGGGCGGGGGCGGCGCGGGTCCGCTCCGGGGCCGGAGCGGGCGAACCGGGCAGGCCTCCGGGCCGATCTCCCACCCCGGGTCCACCTCCCGCCCGCACCCCCACCTCCGCCTGGTCCACCCGCCCCGCCCGCCCCGGCTCCGGCTCGCCCACCAGCCCGACCTGATCGTCGCCCGGCTCATCGGCGAGCCGCCGCCCGCCGACTCCAGCCACGCCCTCAAGTCCGGCTACGACCCCGAGATCGACGCCTGGCCGCACACCGCGCTGGCCGAACTGGGCCTGCCCGACGAGTTGTTCCCCGAGGTCGTACGTCCCGGCACCCGGCTCGGCGAGGTCACCCGGGCCGCCGCCGAGGCGACCGGCATCCCCGCCGGCACGCCCGTGATCGCCGGGATGACCGACGGCTGCGCGGCGCAGATCGCGGCGGGCGCGCTGCGGCCCGGCTCCTGGAACTCGGTGCTCGGCACCACGCTGGTCCTCAAGGGCGCCTCCGTCACGCCGGTCCGGGACGAGACCGGCGTGGTCTACAACCACCGTGCGCCGGACGGCACTTGGCTGCCGGGCGGGGCGTCGAGCGTGGGCGCGGGCGTGCTGACCGCGGCCTTCTCGGGCGCCGACCCGGCCGCGATGGACGCACGGGCGGCGGCCTACGAGCCGTCCGGCGCGGTGACGTACCCGCTGGTGTCACCCGGCGAACGGTTCCCGTTCCTGGCACCGGCCGCCTCCGCGATCGTGCTGGGCGAGCCCGCCGACGGGGCCGACCTGTGGGCGTCCCTGCTGCAAGGTGTGGCGTTCGCGGAACGGCTCTGCCTGGACTACCTCGACCGGCTCGGCGCCCCGCTGGACGGCCCCCTCACCTTCACCGGGGGCGCCGCCCACAGCACGTACTGGAACCAGCTGCGCGTCGACGTCCTGGGCCGCCCCGCCCGCGTACCCCACCAGACCGAACCCGCCCTGGGCATGGCCGCGTTGGCCGCCCACGGCACCGGCCGCGGCCCGCTGCCCGAGGTCGCCGAGCGCATGGTCCGCATCCACGCGGTCCTCGAACCCGACCCCGCCCGCACGGCCCTGTTCGCCGAGCCGTACGCCCGCCTGGTCGACGAACTGACCGCGCGGGGCTGGCTCCCGGCGCCGGTCGCGGCCCACGCCCACGCCCGGCTCACCGGCACGACGGCGGACTGACGTCGCGCCGCGTACGCGTACGCACCCCGACCCTGGATACTCCGAAGCCATGAGCACCACCCTTCTGCTGGCCAGGCACGGGCAGACCGTCTGGCACGACGAGAACCGCTACGCCGGTGTCAGTGACGTCCCGTTGACCCCCACCGGGGTGGCGCAGGCCGAGGCGCTCGGGCGGTGGATCGCCGCCCGTCCGGTCGACGCGGTGTGGACCTCCCCGCTGTCCCGGGCCGTGGCCACCGCCGAACCCGCCTGCCGTGCCCTCGGGTTGGTCCCGTCCCTCGACCCCGACCTGCGGGAGTGCGACTTCGGGGTGGTGGAGGGGCGCACGCTCGCGGAGTTCGCGGCCGCCTACCCGACCCGGGCCGAGGCCTTCCGCGTCGACCCGGCCGCCAACCCCTTCCCCGGCGCCGAGGACCCACGGGCCGCCGCGGCCCGCGGAGCGGCTGCCCTGCGCCGGATCGCCGCCGCGCACTACGGCGAGCGGGTCCTGGTGGTCGCCCACAACACCCTGTTCCGCCTGGTCCTGTGCACCCTGCTGTCCATCCCGGCCAGGGAGTACCGCCGGGTCTTCCCGAGCCTGCGCAATGCGGCGATCACCGAACTCCGGGTGGGCATCACGGGATCGACGGCGCTGCTCTCCCTGAACGTGCCCTGCGACCCGGACCGGCCATGAGGCGTCCGCACACAGGAAGCCCCTGGGAGTCACGTCCTCCCAGGGGCTTCCGTCATTCCGCCTGCCAGGTGAAGGGCGAGAAGACGATCACGAGGCAGGACGCTCAAGTGCCCTCAGGGGGCGAGCAGCAGCACGTCCGCGCGGGACCTGGCGGCCTCGTAACGCCGGGCCACGTCCTGCCAGTTGACGACGGCCCACATGGCGTCGATGAAGTCGACCTTCTGGTTGCGGTACTGCAGATAGAAGGCGTGCTCCCAGGCGTCGAAGACGAGGATCGGGGTCGCGCCCTGTCCGACGTTGCCCTGGTGGTCGTAGACCTGCTCGACGACCAGCCGTCCGCTGAGCGGCTCGTAGGCGAGGACACCCCAGCCCGAACCCTGCGTGGTCGCGGCCGCCTTGGTCAGCTGCGCCTTGAAGCCGGCGTACGACCCGAAGGACTCGGCGATCGCGTCGGCCAGGTCCCCCACACCGTCGGCCGCCAGCGGCTCGCCGCCCCCGTCACCGGTCATGTTGTGCCAGTAGATCGAGTGCAGGATGTGCCCGGAGAGATGGAAGGCCAGGTTCTTCTCCAGCCCGTTGATCGCCCCCCACGACTCCTTGTCCCGCGCCTCCGCGAGCTGCTCCAGCGTGTCGTTGGCACCCTTCACATAGGCCGCGTGGTGCTTGTCGTGGTGCAGCTCGACGATCTCGGGGCTGATCACGGGGGCGAGCGCGGAGTAGTCGTACGGCAGCTCGGGAAGCGTGTAGACGGGCATGGGTGGGTTCCCCTCCGAACCTCTTATTGCACAAGACTTGCAACTACACGCTAGCAGCAAGAGTGCTCGGCGGGACGTCGGGGCGCGCGGCGCTGCCGGACGTACCCCACCCCCGCCAGCACCGCCGTCATCACACCCGTCGAGTACAGCTGCACCCGGGTGCCCGGCTCGCGGGCCATCAGGACGAGGATCGCCGCCATGCCGGCCAGCGCGACCCAGGTCAGCGCCGGGAACGCCCACATGCGGACGGTCAGTCGGCCGGGGGCCTCGCGGTCGAGGCGGGTGCGCAGGCGGAGTTGGGAGACGGCGATGAGGGTCCAGACGACGAGGATGACCGCGCCGATCATGTCGAGGAGCCAGGAGAAGACGTCGTCCGGGCGCCAGTAACTGAGCAGCACGCAGGCGAAACCGAAGGCGGAGGAGGTGAGTACGGCGGTCCGCGGGACGCCCGCCGAGACCCGGCCCAGCGCCTTCGGGCCGTGGCCCCGGGCCACCAGCGAGTAGGCGATGCGCGAGGAGCCGTAGACGTTGGCGTTCATCGCGGAGAGCAGGGCCGCCAGGATGACGACGTTCATGACCTGCCCGGCGCCGGGGATGCCCAGGTGCTGGAGGGCGGCGACGTACGGGCCGTCCTCGACGACCGACCCGGAGTCCCAGGGGACGAGGGTGACGATGACCGCCATCGAGCCGATGTAGAAGAGCGCGATGCGCCACATCGCCGTACGGACCGCGCTCGCCACACCCCGTACCGGGTCCGGGGACTCGGCCGCCGCGATGGTGACCGTCTCCAGACCGCCGTACGCGAAGAGCGAGGCGAGGATGCCGACGATCAGGCCCTCGCCGCCGTGCGGGAGGAAGTCGGTGAGGTTCGTGGCGCCGGGGGAGTCCGTGCCGGGGAGTGCGCCGGCGATGGCCAGCACCCCGAGTGCGAGGAAGAGGGTGATCGCGGCGACCTTCAGGGTCGCGAACCAGAACTCGAACTCGCCGAAGTTCTTCACCGCGGCCAGGTTCGTGGCGCAGAAGACCGTCATGAACAGCGCGACCCAGGCCCACTCCGGTGTCCCCGGCAGCCAGCCCGTGACGATCTTCGAGGCGCCGATGGCCTCCAGGCCCACCGCCGTGCAGAGCAGCACCCAGTACGACCAGCCCGCGGTGAAGCCCGCCCAGGGCCCGATCGCCCGCTCGGCGTGCGCCGAGAACGATCCCGACGACGGGTACGCCGCCGACATCTCCCCGAGCATCCGCATCACCAGCATCACGAGCAGGCCGGAGAGCGTGTACGCGACGACGATCGACGGCCCGGCGGCGGCGATCCCGGCGCCCGAGCCGACGAACAGTCCCGCGCCGATCACCCCACCGAGGGCGATCATCGACAGGTGGCGCTGCTTGAGGCCGGGCGAGAGGGGTGCCGCGTCGGCGGGCCGGTCAGGCGGCGTCCGCTGGGTGGTGCTGATAGGTGTGGGTGGAGATGTGGGCATGGGCGCGATTCGTCCAAGGCGTGAGACGGCAAAAACGCCCACAGTCTGGGCGGCCTCCCCATCCGGAAGGGAGGCCGCCCATTATGCGGACGCGTGCGCCACGGGGGGTTACGGGCCGATTACGCGGCCAGAGGGGTCGCTACGGGGGTGTAGTGCGACGCGTCCCCCTCGATCGCGTAGCTCTCCTTGCCCTCGATGCCGACGGGTACGTCACCGGCGACGGTCACGCGGTTCAGGCGGCGCGGCAGGCCGTCGTAGTTGTCGACGGCGTAGTGCTGGGTGATGCGGTTGTCGAAGAGGACGAGCTGGTTGGGGGACCAGCGGTGGCGCAGGATGTTCTCCGGGCGGGTGACGTACGACTGGAGCAGGTCGAGGATCTTGCGGGACTCGCCGACCGACAGACCCACGATCCGCTGCGCGAACCCGCCGATGAACAGGCCGCGTTCACCGGTCAGCGGGTGGACGCGGACCACCGGGTGGGCGGTACGGAACTTGATGGACGTGAACTGGGCGCGCTGGGCGGCCTTGTCGGCGTCGATGTCCTCGGTCGGCACCGCGTAGTCGTAGTCGTTGGTGTGCTCGGCCCACAGGGTGTCGGCCAACTGGCGCAGCGGCTGCGGAAGTTGGCGGTAGGCGGCGGCCGAGCTGGTGATCAGGGTCTCGCCGCCGTAGGGCGGGAGCGTGATGCTGCGCAGGGTGCTGGCCTGCGGCGGGTTGAGGACGAAGGTGACGTCCGTGTGCCAGTGGTTGGCGCGGCCCTGCTCGCTGTCGACGGGCAGCACGTTCGGGGCGCCGGCAACGGAGGGCACGGTCGGGTGGGCGGTGGTGAGGTCGCCGAAGTGCCGGGCGAAGGCTTCCTGGCCGGCGTCATCAAGATGCACGTCGTCGAAGACCAGCGCCTTGTGGGTGTTGAGGGCCTCGCGGAGGGCGGCGACCGTGTCCTGCGCCAGCGGCTGGGAGATGTCGACGCCGGATACGCGGGCGCCGATGTGGGCGGTGACCTTCTGGATCTGGATGTCGAGTGTCATGACCTGGGCCTTTCAGACGAGAGCGGGTGTCTGGACGTACTGGTTGGCGGGACGGGGGAGCCCGTAGCGCTCCCGGAGGGTCTGTCGGGGCCCGTACTCACTGCGCAGCAATCCACGGGCGCGCAGGATCGGGACGACGTGGTCGACGAAGGCGTCCAGCCCCGAAGGCAGCACCGCCGGCATGATGTTGAAGCCGTCGGCCGCGCCCTGCGTGAACCACGTCTCGATCGCGTCGGCGACCTGCTCGGGCGTGCCGGCGAAGGTGAGGTGCCCGCGCCCACCGCCGAGCCGCCCGATCAACTCCCGCACGGTGAGCCGATCGCGCCGAGCCAGCTCCACTACGAGGGTGTAGCGACTCTTGGCCCCCTCGACGGAGTCCTCGGAAGGCAGGTCGGCAGGCAACAGCGCATCCAACTCAAGCGCCCCGGCGGGCAGTTGAAGCAACCGCTCCAGCCGGTCCACGCCGTGCTCGTACACGATGTGGTCTTCGAGGAGCCGCTCGTTGGCCCGAGCCTCGGCCTCCGTGGAGCCGAGCACCGGCACGATCCCGGGCAGCACCTTGATGTGGTCGGGATCCCGACCGGCCGCCGCGGTACGGGACTTGAGGTCGGCGTAGAAGGCCCGCGCGTCCTCGATGGTCTGCTGAGCGGTGAACACGGCCTCGGCGTACCGCGCGGCGAAGGCTTTCCCGTCCTCGGAGGACCCGGCCTGCACGAGCAGCGGATACCCCTGGGGCGTACGCGGCACGTTGAGAGCGCCCTCGACGCTGAAGTAGGTCCCCCGATGCAGAGGCGGATGGATCTTCTGGTCATCCCCCCACACCCCGGCGGCCTTGTCCGCGAGGATCGTGTCGTCCTCCCAGCTGTCCCAGAGCTTGAGCGCCACATCGAGGAACTCGGCGGCCCGCGCGTACCGTTCCGCGTGTGCGGGCTCGGCATCCAGCCCGAAGTTCCGAGCGGCCTCGGCCCCGGCCGTGGTGACGATGTTCCACCCCGCCCTGCCACCACTGATGATGTCCAGCGAGGCGAACTTCCGGGCCAGGTTGTAGGGCGAGTTGTAGGACGTCGACGCGGTGGCGATCAGCCCGATGTGCTCGGTCGCGGTGGCGAGCGCGGTGAGCAGAGTGAGCGGCTCCAACGCCCCGGCCGGCCGCTGCGCGAGGTTGTTCCACAACTGCGGCCCGTCGGCGAGGAACAGCGAGTCGAAGGTCCCGCGCTCGGCGACCCGAGCGAGGTTCACGTAGTGATCGAGCCGGACATGCGCGAAGGGGTCACTCTCGGGCAACCGCCAAGAGGCTTCGTGGTGACCGGTGTTCATGAGGAAGGCGTTGAGGTGGAGGTGCCTGGTCATGGGCGATGGGTGTCCTTACGGGGACTGGTTTTGGGGACTCTTGGACGCCGGTCCGGGCCTTTGTCTTTCAGCCCGTCCGGCGTTTGAGGACGAGGCCGTTCAGTCCGAAGCGGGGGTCTGGGGGCGCAGCCCCCAGCGGGGCCGAAGGGGCAGCGCCCCTGGGGATGGGACGGGTAGGGGCGGCGGGGGCGAGGAAATCCGGTGTCACCCCACGTCCTCGGTCACACCGAGCGCCGCCAACAACCGCTCCCGGTACTCACCGAGCAGAGGATCGCGGTAGGAGCGGGGATGGGGCCGCTCGATGGCCAGGTCAAGCCCCACCCGCCCCGCATCAAGCACCAACACCCGGTCCGCAAGGACAATCGCCTCATCCACGTCATGCGTGACCAGCAGAACCGAGGGACGATGCCGCTCCCACAACTCCCGCAGCAACGCATGCATCTTGATCCGAGTCAGCGCATCCAACGCCCCGAACGGCTCATCCGCGAGCAACAGCTCCGGCTCCCGCACCAACGACCGCGCAAGAGCCGCCCGCTGCTGCTCACCCCCCGACAACTCACCCGGCCAAGCCCGCTCACGCCCGGCAAGCCCCACCTCCGCGAGAGCGGCCCGCCCCTTCTCCTCCCCACCGGCCCCCAGCCCCAGCAGCACGTTGTCCAGCACCCGCCGCCACGGCAGCAGCCGAGAGTCCTGGAAAACGACCGACACCCGCTCCGGCGCGGCGAGCTGCCCGCTCCCGGCGACCTCGTGGTCGAGCCCCGCGACAGCCCGCAGCAGCGTGGACTTGCCGGACCCGCTGTGCCCGAGCAGGGCCACGAACTGCCCGGCGGGAATGTCGAGATCGAGCCCGTCGAGGACCGTACGCCCCTCGAACGACCGCGTCAGGCCGCGCAGTCGGACCGCGGCGGGACGGGTCAGTTGCTCAGTGTGCGGCGCCACGACAGCACCCTCCGTTCGATGAGACGGACCGCGCTGTCGGAGATCAGGCCGAAGACCCCGTAGATGAGCAGGCCGACGAGGATCACGTCGGACTGGCCGTAGTTGGTGGCCTGGAACATCATGTAGCCGAGCCCGCTGGTGGCGTTGATCTGCTCCAGGACCACCAGGCCCAGCCAGGAGCCGGTGACACCGAGCCGGAGTCCCACGAAGAATCCGGGCAGCGCGCCGGGGATCACGATCTGCCGGACGAACTGGAGCCTCGACAGGCCCTGGACCTCGGCGAGTTCGACGTACCGGCTGTCGATGCCGGAGAGCGCGGCGTGCGTGTTCAGGTAGATCGGGATGTAGACGACGATCGCGATGATGGCGACCTTGAAGGTCTCGCCGATGCCCAGCCAGAGGATGAACAGCGGGATGAGCCCCAGCGTCGGGATCGCCCGGTTGAGCTGCACGGTCCCGTCGATCAACGCCTCCCCGACCCGGCTGAGCCCCGACACGAGGGCCAGCACCACACCCGCGGTCAGCCCGATCGCGAAGCCGTACGCGGCCCGCTCCAGCGAGGTCAGCACATCGGTCGGCAGCGTGCCGGCGGTCCACAGCCGCCCGGCGGTCCGCGCCACCGTCCAGGGTGCCGGGATCGCCCCGGGGTCCAACTGCCCGGCGGCGGAGGCGATCGCCCACAGGCCGATGAACAGGGCGGGCCCGATCAGCCGGGCGGCCGGCAGCCGTCGGCCGGGGGAGAGACGGCGGCGCCTGCGCACCCGGTGGACGGTGTCGTCCCCGACGGCCACGGCGCCCGCGCTCACGGTGGTGGTGCTCACGGCGCTCACTTGCGGTACTCCGCCGGTACGGCCCGCGCGGCGATGGCCTCGAAGCGGCGGTCGAAGAGCGAGCCGACCTTGAAGCTCTTCACGAAGCCGCCCTCGGCCAGCAGATCGGCGGTCTCCTGCTCCCACTTCACCGCCTCGTCCCAACTCGGCGGGAACAACGGCTTGTTGGCGAGCTTGGTGATGCCCTCGGCCTGGGCGAGGGTCAGGTTCTGCGTCTTGACGTAGAACTCCTCGTTCCAGATGTCGGGGTTCTCGTACTGCCACACCTGGCCCTGCGCCCACTGCGGGATGTACGCGGCGACCGCCGCCGCCTTCGCGGAGTCGGCCAGCACGGAGGCCGGCGCCCACAGCAGGTTGAGCAGGTCGACGACGTCCGTGTCGATGGTCCGGGCGCCCTTGGACCCGTACTGCTGGAGGTAGGCGGGCGCCTGGCTGTTGCCGAGCGGGGCGATGTCCACCTGGCCCGACTGCAGGGCGGTGAGGAACTGGTTGCTGGTCAGCGGGACCAGCTTCACCTCGTCGTACTTCAGCCCCGCCTCCTTCAACGCCCGCAGCAGCACGACCCCTTGGGCCTGGCCCTGCGAGAAGGCGAGCTTGCGGCCCTTGAAGTCGGCGACGGTGCGGATGTCGCTGCCGGGCTTGGTGGCGAAGAGATAGTTCGGTTTCCGGGTGACGTTGATCGCCACGATCTTCGCGTCGAAGCCCTGATAGTGCGCCTGGATCGGCGGAATACCGGCGTTGTTCGCCAGGTCGAGGGACTTGGCGCGAAATGCGTTGATGACATCGGGACCAGCCCCGATGTTCAGCCAACTCGACACCGTGAAGGGCAATTTCGGCAGCTTCGCCAGCTTGAACTGGATTTGCTGGGTGTTCAGATACGAGGAGATCTTCAGGCTGGTGCCGGCCGGGACCTTCTCGGCGAGCGGCGCGGAGAGGTCGGCCGCCGACTTCGCGGAGGCCGTGGTACCGCCCGCGCAGCCGGTCAGTCCGACGGCCGCGACACCGAGCGCGGAGGCGAGGAAGAGACGCCGGTCGACACCGGAAAAAGTGGGAGAAGGCATGGGAGGGCCCCTTGAGTACGGAGGTGGGAAAGCAGGCGGAATTCCGGGCGCAGAGGGCCCGAGGAAAGGGAATTCACGCAGGAAGAGATACGCGCTCCGGGCGCGTCACCGCGTCAGCAACAAAGGGTGCGACAGGTCATGAGAAGAATGCTCCTGGTCACCGGCGTGCCCTGTCAACATTCGGAGTTTCTGAATTAAGTAGCCTCAGGTGAGGCACTCAGCGGATCCCGGTACAGCACGTCGAGCACCACCGAACCGCCCGCCACCGCGAGCACCGAGTCCGGGAAACTCGTCGGCACGACGGACCCGGCCCGCTCGTCGCCGACCCCTTCGCGCAGCGCGGCCAGGCAGTCCTCCCGGTGCATGACGCCGATCTCGGTCACCACCACGGTCTCCGGGTTGAGCACGTCGAGCAGCAGCCGCACGGCCCGTCCGACAGCACCGGCCCGCTCCACGAGGAGCCGGACCGCCCGTTCGTCGCCGGCCGTCGCCGCGGCGAGCACATGCATCGGGTTCACCCCGTCGACGACACCGGCCCGCCGGGCCCGCAGGCACAGCGTCCGTTCGCTCAACTCGGCCTGCAGGCAGCCCGATCGGCCGCACTCGCAGGGCTCCGTGCCGCCCGGCACCGGCAGATGCGCGATGACGCCGGACTGCGAGCGCGGCCCGTGGTGCACCTCGTCGCCCGCGGCGAACGCCGAGTCGACGACGTTGCCGACGAACAGGTGCAGCACGCTCCGGCTGCCCCGTGCCCGCCCGAACAGCCGCTCCCCGTTGACCAACGCCCGTGCGTGGCCGTCGACATGGACCGGCAGCCCGGTGCGCGCGCCGAGCACCTCCCGCACCGGGACGTCCCGCCAGCCCAGCAGCCCGTGCTCGACGACGGTCCCCGAATCGCGGTCCACCCAGCCGCCGACGGCCACCCCGACACCCAGCGGCCGGCTGCCGCGCGCCTCGGCGAGCAGCGCGTCCAGCCCCTCGGCGGCGCGTGCGAGGACCCACCCCGGGTCGGTGCGCTCGTGCTTCAACTCCCGCCGGGCGACGACCTGTCCACGCAGATCCAGCAGCGCGACCGTGGTGTACGGCACGGCCACATGCACCCCGCCGACCACGAACCGCGAGTCGTCCAGGTCGACCGGCACATGCGGTCGCCCCACGCCGCCCGAGCGCCGGGGCGCCGACGCCTCGCGGATCAGGCCGAGTTCGGTGAACCGGGCGCAGTAGTCCGTCACCGACGCGGGCGACAGACCCGTGAGCCGGGCGATGGTGCTGCGAGCCACGGGCCCGTGCTCCAGCACGGACCGCAGCACGTAACTCGCGCTCGTCCGCCGCCGATCGGGATCGGCGGCGCGCTGCACGGACGTGGAGAGGGGAGGGGCAGGAACGGAGGTGAGCGTGGATGCCATGGCGTTTTCATCCTCGGGAACGGGTCCGACAGTGCGCCGTCACTCGGTTCGAGGCGCGTCCGGATCCGCTCCGCCCGCCCCGCTAGGTCCGGCGACAGCCGCTCGCGCCGACGCGTCGCAGGTCGACATGGCGACGCGACGAGAAGTTCCGGGCCTGGGCATCCATGGGGGAAGGGTAGGCCAGAGAAGGTGAATCCGACCAGACCACTAGGATTCGTTTGGCGGGACCCGACAGCCGGGCTCACGGCCCGGGCGTGAGCGAAACGCCCCAACCTCAGTGACGGGTATCACGCCGAACCCGGTGTAGCGGACACTCTTTGTCCGAAACCCACGAACACCCGGCCCGCCCCTTTGTCGGGCGCTGACGGTGATCGGCGCGCGCACCCCGGGTTAGCGTCACTCTGTCCCCGACTGCCCCGAACCGCGGAGTCCCCATGAGCACCGCCACAGCCGCCCCCGTCGCCACCGGCAAGGTCATCGCCGACCTGCTCCCGGCCTCCCGCGTCCGCGACCTCGCGCTGGTGCTCGGCGGCGCCGCGCTCACCGGCCTCGCGGCCCAGATCGCGGTCCCCGTGCCCGGCTCCCCGGTGCCGGTGACCGGCCAGACCTTCGCCGCCCTGCTCGTCGGCACCAGCATCGGCGCCCGCCGCGGGGTCGCCGCGCTCGCCGTGTACGCGCTGGCCGGCCTGGCGGGCATGCCGTGGTTCGCCTCCGGCACGTCCGGTCTCTCAGTCTCCTTCGGCTACATCCTCGGCATGATCCTCGCGTCGGCCGCCGTCGGCGCCCTGGCCCGCCGCGGCGCCGACCGCTCGGTGCTGCGCATGGCGGGCACGATGCTCCTCGGCGAGGCGATCATCTACGCCGTCGGCGTGCCCTACCTCGCCGTCGCCGCCGGCATGTCGGCGTCCGCCGCGATCGCGGCCGGCCTCACGCCGTTCCTGCTCGGCGACGCGCTGAAGGCGGCCCTGGCGATGGGCGTGCTGCCGACGGCCTGGAAGTTCGCGAACAAGGGCTGATTTCCCTGCTGTTGCGCAAGAGGCTCGCCGGGTCGTCCCTCGCGCACCACCGCGTGCCCGCCGGGGTCGCTGGTGTGGACACGGGCCGACTCGG